>JAVHXR010000081.1 GCA_031119515.1 Propionicimonas sp. | reverse complement strand
CTTCAGACCAACGTCGATGCGGCCTTGCGGATCTTTTTCAGACGCTCTGCCTTCGCGTCCTCGATTTGCCTGCGACAGGTCTCCAATTCGTCCGGCGCCATCATGAGGTAGCATCCGCAGACCTCACAGATCACGAGTTGCCCGGTAGTCGCCAAACTCGCCGCCACCGCGGTCGGGACGTCCTCCGCCTCGCCGACGATCTGCACCCGGGAGCCGATGTCGTGGCGCACGCCGCTGCGGAACATGGCGTGGTCGTCGACCACCACTACCCGCCAGGCCGCCACCGGACGGTCGCTCGGTTCGCTGTTCTCTGTCATCGCGGCAACTCCAGTCTCACTTCGCTTCCCTCACCGGGGCTCGAACGAATTATCGCCCGCCCGCCGGCCCGCCGGACCCGCTCGACGATCGACCCCCTGATGCCCATCCGGTCGGGGTCGATGCTCGCCGGGTCGAAACCGGCGCCCCGGTCGCGGATGTAGACGCTCACCTGGTCGGGGTCGACCTCGGCGTAGACGTCGACCCGGTCCACCCCGGAGTGCCGGGCGGCGTTCACCATGGCCTCGCGAGCGGCCCGGACGACCGCCGTCACGTCGCCGGTCAGGTCGCAGTCGCCGACCGTGACAAGGTCGACGTCGATGCCGTGGTCGGTCTCGACGTCGAGCGCGGCGCTGGCCAGCGCCTGGCTGAGCGTCGACTCGTCGGTGGTCTCGCCGTACAGCCACTGCCGCAGCTCGCGCTCCTGGCGGCGTGCCAGCCGGACCACGGCGCGGGGGTCCTTGGCCTGCCGCTGGATCAGCGCCAGGGTCTGGAGCACCGAGTCGTGCAGGTGGGCGGCCATGTCGGCGCGGGCGTCGGCGAGCAGCTTGTCGTCGCGGGCCTCGGCCAGCGACTGCCGCACCCGCAGGATCCACGGCAGGCTCACCAGCACCAGGGCGACCACCGCGGCGCCGAGCACCACCAGGATCCGGCCGACCTCGCTGAGCTGTTGCCGGGTGGCCACGAAGATCGCGATCGCGGTGCCGATCGCGAGCAGGCCGACCAGGATGGTGGCGATCGTCGTCCAGTGCGCCATCAGCGGCTCCACCCACCGCCGCAGCCCGCCGGCGCGCCGCACCTCGCGGGAGGCCGCCTGGTCGGCCTGCCACCAGATCGCGCCGAGTCCGGCGGCGGCGAGCAGGCCGGAGGCCAGCAGCGCCGGGTCCATCGCCCACGGGCTGGTCTGGATGATCCACAGCAGCCCGACGCCGAGCAGGCCCAGCCCTCCTGCGACGCCGTAGTCGACCGGACGCAGTTCGGTCGCAGCCGAGCGCATCCCGGTCCGGGTCGCGGCCTCGATCCCCGGTGCCGACCGTCCGGCGGTCGACCTGGGCATCACCAGCCAGAGGACGAGGTAGAGCGCCACGCCCACCAGCCGGGTGGACGCGAGGACGACGAACAGGACACGCACCACCAGCGGCGACCAGCCGAGGTGGTCGGCGAGCCCGGCGCACACCCCACCCAGCCAGGCCGCGTTCAGCGGCCGGCTCGACCGGGGCGAGACCTCACTCATGTAGGTCAAGTGTGCTGCACCCGCGGCGCCTCAGGCGGAGTTGCGGATGATCAACTCGCTGGTCAGGATCACCGGGCTCTCCAGCGCGGCGCCGGACAACAGCCCGAGCAGCATCTCCCCCGCCATCCGCGCCAGCTCGCTGGCCGGGTTGGTCATCGTGGTCAGCTGCGGCGAGGTCTGAAGCGCCACGGTCGAGTTGTCGAACCCGACCACCCTCACCTCGTCGGGGATCCGGCGACCGGCCCGGCGGAGTACCCGCATCGCTCCGAACGCCATCAGGTCGGAGGCGACGAACAGGCCGTCGAGTTCGGGCGCCTCGGCCAGCAGCCGGGTGGCGGCGAGCTCGCCGCCGCGCGCGGTGAAGTCGCCCTCCACCACGCCGACCGGTACGAGCCCGGCCGCCGTCATCGCGGACTCGAAGCCCCGCAGCCGCTCCATGCCGGCGTTCATGTCCATCGGGCCGGTGATCGTCGCGATCCTGGTCGCGCCGCGCTGGATCAGGTGGTTCGTCCCCGTGATCGCCGCGTTCACCTGGTCGAGCTCGACGTAGGGCAGCCCAGGCATCTGGGGATCGCCGATGAAGACCGCCGGATGCGCGCTCTTGGCGAGCTCGTGGGCGAGCTCGGGTCCGTGGTGGGACAGGACGATCGCACCGTCGACGTGCCCGCTGTCCAGATAGCGCCCCATCCGGGCGGCGCTCTCCCCCGGCTGGGCCATCGCGAGCAGCACCTGGACGTCGACCCCGCTGAACGCCGTCAGCGCGCCGTGGTAGGCCTGCGGGAAGAACGGGTCGGAGAACACCCGCTCGTCGGTCTCCGGGACGACCACCGCGACCGCACCCGCCCGCCGGGTCACCAGCGCGCGGGCGGCGCGGTTGGGCTGGTAGCCGAGTTCGCCGATCGCCCGGTTGACCGCCTCGGCGGTGTCCGCCGACACCAGGCGCCCGCCGTTGACCACCCGGGACACGGTCGCACGGGAAACCCCGGCGACCCGCGCGACGTCGTCCAGTGTCGGCAGGGTGCGCTCGTTCCCGGGCAGCAGGTGTGTCATGGCATCGGCCTCCGCTATACCGCCAGTTCGCCCGTGCTCACGACCGAGCGGTACCAGGCCGCACTCGCCTTCGGCCTGCGCCGCAGCTCCGCGTCCACCGCCACGATCCCGAACCGCTTCGCATAACCGAAGGCCCATTCGAAGTTGTCGATCAGTGACCATAACAGGTACCCGCGGACGTCCACGCCGGCTTCCAGCGCCGCGTGCACGGCGGCCAGGTGGTCGCGCAGGTAGCCGATCCGGTCCTGGTCGTCGACGGTGCCGTCAGGCCCCTCCCGGTCGGGGAAGGCCGCCCCGTTCTCCGTGATCACCAGCCCCGCCCCGGCGGGCCCGGTGTACTCCCGGTGCAGCCACGTCAGCAGCCTGCGCAGGCCGTCGGGGTCGACCTCCCAACCCATCTCCGTCCGGGGCAGCCCCCGGCTGACGGTCACCGCGTCCGGCGCGGTGAGGTGGGGGCTGGCCAGCTGCCGGCCGCGGACCACGGGCGGGCCCGCGACCGCCTCGCCCGGGCGGGCGGCCCGCATCACCGAGGTCGAGTAGAAGTTGACGCCGAGCAGGTCGATCGGGGCGGCGATCACGTCCAGGTCACCGTCGGCGACCAGGTCCGCAGGCCACCAGCGATCGAGATCGGCGCGGACGTCGGTGGGGTACTCCCCGGTGAAGAGCGGGTGGACGAAGAACCGGTTCATGGTGCCGTCCACCCGTCGCGCGACGTCGCAGTCCGCGGCCGAGTCGGTGGCCGGCTCGACCGGGCCGAAGTTGAGCGAGAGCCCCAGCTTGAGGTCGCTGCGCCCGTTCTGCCGCAACGCGGTCGTGGCCAGGCCGTGCCCGAGCAGGAGGTGGTGGGCGGCCGTGACCGCCTCGACGGGGTCGGTGTGGCCGGGGGCGTGCTCACCGCCGCCGTAGCTGAGGAAGGACGAGCACCACGGCTCGTTCAGGGTCGTCCAGATGTCCACCCTGTCGCCGAGCCGGGAGTGGAGCGCGAGGGCGTAGTCGGCGAACCGCTGCGCGGTGTCGCGGTTGGTCCATCCGCCGGGCAACGCATCCGGCAGGTCCCAGTGGTAGAGCGTCAGCCACGGCGTGATCCCGGCGGTGAGCAGTTCGTCGACGAGGCGGGAGTAGAAGTCCATCCCGGCGGGGTTGACCCGGTCCCCGTCCAGCACCCGTGACCAGCTGACGCTGAACCGGTAGGTGTCGAGCCCGAGGCCGGCCATCAGCGCGACGTCCTCGCGGTAGCGGTGGTAGTGGTCGATCGCTACCCGCCCGTGCTCGCCGTTCGGGGTCGCCCCCGGCAGCTCGCAGAAGGCGTCCCAGATCGACGGCGTGCGGCCGTCGAGGTCAACGGCGCCCTCGATCTGGTAGGCGGAGGTGGCCGTGCCCCAGCGGAACTCCGGCGGAAAGGCGAGGGTGGTCATCCCTTGACGGCTCCCTGCATGATGCCGGAGACCAGGTGGCGTCCGGCCACGGCGAACAGGATCAGGAGCGGGACGGTGGCCAGCACCACGCCGGCCATGATCAGCGCCATGTCCTTGAAGTAGGACGCCTGCAGCAGCTTGAGGGCGACCGGCAGGGTCGGGTTGGTCGAGCCCAGCACGATGAACGGCCAGAAGAAGTTCGTCCAGGACGCGACGAAGGTGAAGAGCGCGAGCATCGCCGCGGCCGGGCGGGCGGCCGGCAGCGCCACGTGCCAGAAGGTGCGGATCATCGAGCAGCCGTCGACCCGTGCCGCCTCGACCAGCTCGTAGGGCAACGCCTCGGACAGGTACTGGGTCATCCAGAACACCCCGAACGCCGTCACCAGGCTGGGCAGGATCACGGCGAGGATGTTCCCGACCAGGCCGAGCTTCGACATCACGATGAACATCGGGATCACGCCGAGCTGGGTCGGCACCGCCATGGTGGCGATGACGAAGGCGAGCAGCGCGGTGCGTCCGCGGAACCTGAGCTTCGAGAACGCGAATCCGGCCAGGGTGGAGAACAGCACCACCGACACCGACGTGATCACGGCGATCAGGACGGAGTTCAGCACGGCCTGCCAGAACTTGATGTCCGAGCCCAGGACCCGGGCGATGTTGTCGAACAACTCGCCCTGCGGGATCAGCGACGGCATCGGGTTCTGCGCGATGTAGGCGGCGTTCGTCGAAGCCAGGAGGAACGCGTAGTAGAGCGGGAAGGCCGAGATGGCGAGCACGATGCCGAGCATCACGTAGGTGCCGACGCCCGGCTTGCGGATGCCCTGGTCGAGGCGGCGGCGGCGCCGTGCGGCAGCCCTGGCGGCGCCCTTGCCCGCGACCTGCTCGATCATGCCGACGGACATCTCCGGAGCCGCGGTCATCGCTTGCCCCCCTTCGTCTTGCGCATCAGTCTGGACGCGCCGGTGGTGGCGCTGCCGGAACTGGCGATGCGGCTGGTCAGCCAGAAGTTGAGCAGGGCGAACGTGATGATGACGAGGAAGAGGATCCACGCCACGGCGGAGGCGCGGCCGAAGTCGCGCTGGCTGCCCCAGCCCAGTTCGTACATGTACATCGTGATCGTCATCCACTGCCGGTCGTTGCCGCCGAGGCCGATCTGGTCGAACATCCGCGGCTCGTCGAAGATCTGCAGGCCGCCGATGGTGGAGGTGATGATCACGAAGATCAGGGTCGGCCTCAGCATCGGGATGGTGATCGAGAAGAAGGTGCGCAGCCGCGAGGCACCGTCCACCACGGCCGCCTCGATGACGTCCCGGGGGATGGCCTGCATCGCGGCGAGCAGGATCAGCGCGTTGTAGCCGGTCCAGCGGAAGTTGACCATCGTCGCGATCGCGACGTGGGAGGCGAAGGATTCGGCGTGCCAGCCGACCGGCGGCAGCCCGAGCGAGGTGAGGACGGCGTTCACGAACCCCGACTGGTCGGCGAACATCTGGTTGAAGATCAGGCCGACCGCGACCGGGGCGACCACGTACGGGACGAGGACGCCCATCCGCCAGAACGTCTTGGCGCGCAGGTTGGCGTCCAGGACGGCGGCGATGAAGATCGCCAGGATGAGCTGCGGCACCGAGGACAGCAGGAAGATGCTGAAGGTGTTGCCCATCGCCTGCCAGAACCTCGGCTGGTTGAGGACGTAGGCGTAATTGGCGAGACCGGCGAACCCCTGGTCGCCGGTGATGAGCCCCCACTCGTGCACCGAGACGTAGGCGGTGTAGACCAGCGGGAACAGCCCGACGAGGGCGAACAGCAGGAAGAACGGCGCGATGTACACATAGGGCGCTGTCCGGACGTCCAGCTGGCTGAGGCTGGACCGCCACGCCGCCCGCTGGGCCGGCTGCGGTGGGGGCGACGGCGGTGCGGTCACCGCGCTGGGTGCGGACACTGGAGGACTCCTCGACGTCTTCTGTGGACTCTCGTCCGGTGCGGTCGGGACCGGGGCGGCGCCCCGGCCCCGACCGTTCAACAGGATTATCTGCTCATCCGGCCGGATCGGACCTGCCGGAGGGCGGGTGTTTTCCCGTCCGGCCGGCGCCGGGCGCCGGCCGGACGGTGTCGATCAGCCGAGGGCCGAGACGTCGGAGACGGCGGTCGCCCAGGACTCTTCGGGGGTGTCGGTCTTGTCGACGTCGACCCGGTTGATGGCGTTGGAGATGGCAGCCCGGTACGCGAAGTAGTTCGGGCCCTTGAACGGCACCACGGTGACGGCCTTCGCGCGGTCAGCGAGGATCTGGCCGGTCGGAGCGTCGTTGAAGAAGGCGTTGGTCACGCTCAGCAGGTCCTGGCTGGTCAGTGCCTCGACCTGGCTCGGGAAGGTGCCCTTGGCCTTGAAGGCGGCGATCTGCTGCTCGGGAGCGGTCAGCCACTTGGCCAGTTCCTTCGCCGCGTCGATGTTCTTGCCCTGCGACGGAACGGTCATGAACGAGCCGCCCCAGTTGCCGCCGCCACCGGGGAAGGTCGGGGCGATGTCCCAGCCCTCGACACCCTTGGCGTTGCCCTCGATGACACCGAGCATCCAGCCCGGGCACAGCATGGTGGCGAAGCCGTTGTTCTGGAAGGCGTTCTGCCAGTCCGGCTGCCACTGCTGCAGGTGCGCCGACAGGCCGTCGGCGGAGGACTGCATGATCTTGTCGTAGATCGCCTTGATCTCGGTGTTCTGGTCGAGCGGGATCAGGGTCTCCTCCGGCATGGTCGAGGAGAACGGGTTCGCGACCTGGTTCACCATGCCCTGGAAGATCGCGTCGGCCGAGTCGTACCAGCCCACGCCGTCGGACTTGGCGGAGAACTGCTTGCCGAGGGCGAAGTAGTCGTCCCAGGTGCTGCCGAGCGCCTTGGCGACCTCGTCGCGGTCGGTCGGCAGGCCGGCCTTCTCGAACAGGTCGGCGCGGTAGCAGACGCCTTCGGGGCCGATGTCGGTGCCGTAGCCGACGAGCTTGCCGTCAGCGGTGGTGGCCTGGGCGACCTTCCAGTCCAGCCAGCGGCCCTCGACCTCGGGGTCGGTCAGGTCGGTGAGCGCGTCGGCGCTCTCCATGATCTCGGGCAGCCAGTCGACCTCGACCGCGGCCACGTCGGCCATGCCGGAGCCGGCGGCGATGCCGCTCATGTACTTCTCGCGGGCCTCGTCGGAGGTGGCAGCGCGGTCGAGCTTGACCGTTACGTTCGGGTGGAGCTTGGTGTATTCACCGACCAGGCCCTCGTACCCCATCTCGTTGAAGACCGAGACGGTGAGGGTGATCGGCTCGGTCGGCTCCGACGGCGCCGCCGACCCCGAGGCACTCGGGGACGGTGCGGACGCGGGCGAACAACCGACCAGCAGGAATGCTGCGACGGCCGCAGCGGCCGTTCCTCGCAGCAGGGTGTGAGAGCGCATGTGGACTCCTTCGTCATTTGACAACCGCGCTGAGCGCCTCAACCGATGAGAGCGCCCTGAGAGCGCTTCCATTACATGCTGAGAGCGCTCTCATCGTCAAGTCGAAAGCGCCAACAGTTCGATTGCAGTTCGATAACGGAAGGCAACCCGCACCGCGCCGTGCCGCGAGTCTAGGGTTGCCACCGGAGCCACGGCCAGAGGCCCGGGCTTGTCAGGAGGCTGCGCGATGGAACCAACCGTCCTCTTCCTCGGCGGAACCGGCACGATCAGCGCGGCGTGCGTGCGCGAGTCGGTAGCACTCGGCCACCGCGTGACGGTGCTCAACCGAGGCCGCAGCGCCGGGCTGCGCCCGCTGCCCGACGGCGTCGAGCTGCTCGAGGCCGACCTCGACGACCGCGCCGGACTGGCGTCGGTCCTGGCCGGTCGAGAGTTCGACGCGGTGGCCGACTTCATGAGCTTCACCACCGACCGGCTGCGCGCCAACACCGACCTGCTCGCCGGCCGGGTCGGGCAGTACGTCTTCATCTCCTCGGCGTCGGCGTACGCCAAGCCCGTGCCCTCGCTGCCGATCCGGGAGTCCTCCCCCCTGCGCAACCCGTTCTGGCAGTACTCCCGCGACAAGATCGCCTGCGAGGAGCTGCTCACCGGACTGTTCCGGACCGACGGCTACCCGGTCACGATCGTCCGGCCCTCCCACACCTACGACGAGTTCCGGGTGCCGCTGGACGGCGGATGGACCCAGCTCGCCCGGCTCCGCGACGGACACCCGCTGGTGATCCACGGCGACGGGACGAGCCTGTGGACGCTCACCCACGCCAGCGACTTCGCCTACAGCTTCGCCGGCCTGATCGGCCAGCCGGCCGCCGTCGGAGAGAGCTACCACATCACCGGGGACGAGGTGCTCACCTGGGACGCGATCGCCGGGCTGCTCGCCCGCGCCGCCGGCGTCCCCGAGCCCATGATCGTCCACGTCGCCAGCGACACCATCGCCAGGGTGATCCCGTCGATGGGTCCCGGCCTGCTCGGCGACAAGGCGCACTCGGTGGTCTTCGACAACACCAAGGTGCGTGCGCTGCGGCCGGGCTTCGTGCAGCGGGTGCCGTTCGCCAGCGGCGCGCGACGGATCGTCGCCGCCTTCGACGCCCATGCCGAACTGCGCCAGGTCGACCCCGTCCTCGCCGCCGGCTTCGACCGGCTGATCGACCTGGCGGCCTGACCGCGCCCGACCCGGGCGACCGCCGCTCCAGCGCGACGGCCCCCCGGGTCGGTCCGAGGTCCCCCTCGGGGTCGTCGCGGGAGGGTTCAGGGTTGTCACCCATGGCGGGGCCGCCGACCGGCGGGAAGGATGGGTGACGTGAACCTCCCTGTGCGCCGGACCCGCGACAACGCGGTGATCGCTGGCGTGTGCGCGGGGCTCGCTCGCCGCTGGAATGTCGACCCCAACCTGCTGCGGATCGCGCTCGTGCTCGCCTGCCTCGCCTCGGGGCTCGGGCTCGTGGTGTACGGCGTGGCCGTCCTCGTCCTGCCGACCGACGGCTCCACCCAGCCGCCCGTCCACCGGATCCTCCCGTTCACCCGGAACTGGCCGCTGCCTGCCGTCGTGGCCGGCCTGGGGGTCAGCGGCTTCGTCCTGTTCGGGATCGCGGGCGGCTGGTCCGGGCTCGGCTTCCTGCCGGTCGTGGTCGCGCTGGTGATCTGGTACGCGGCATCCCGGCGCCGCAGCCAGGGACGCACCACCACCGCCGACCCGACGCCGTTCGAACGCGCCGCCGAGGCCTGGCGCAACCGCCTGGTCGAACACCAGGTGGATTC
>JAVHXR010000080.1:6365-9280 GCA_031119515.1 Propionicimonas sp. | reverse complement strand
CTGCAGGGCGACGAACACCACGACCAGCGGGATGAGGGCGATGTTGGCGCCGGCGAGCACCGTGTTGTACGCCGCGAGCCCGTCGGCGGCGTCGTACTGCAGCGCGGTCACTCCGACCACCAGCGTGCGCAGGTCGGGAGCGGCGGGCCGGTCCTCCAGGACGGTGAACACCCGGGCGGCGAGCACTTCCGGATCCGCCTGCATGGCGCGCCACTCGCAGGCCGCCACGAGGAGGGCCTCGTAGCGGTCGCGGAACTCCGCCAGGCCCTGCGTGGTCATGCCAGCACTGTACCGGCCACGGCCACCCGGCCTCAGCCGATCTGCGGCAGCAGCCAGGGCACCCGGATCCGGACGGTGTCGTAGGCGACCTGGCCGCCGCCGGAGGCAACGACCTCGACGGTGTAGGTGCGACCCGAGCGCGAGTAGCGCTCCGCCCGCACCCGCAGGTCGCCGCCGGCGGTGACCACGATGTCGCCGGGACGGTCGAGCCGCCCGAGGCCCGAATCCGCCTCGCTCGAGGTGCCGGCGGTCGCATCGACGGTGTAGGCCACCTTCCTGGCGCCCTTGGCGGTCAGCTTGATGGACTGCAGCTGGTGCAGCGGTAGCCAGAGGGTGTCCGGGGACGCCTTCACGGCGATTCCGCTGGCGAGCTTCAGCCCGACCAGCACCGGGTCGTGGTCGGAGGACCGGTACGGGGTGCCCGGGTCGAACACGGCGTCCTGGGCCGTGGACTTGAAGGTGGTGTCGTAGTCGATGATGTCGGGGGAGTCGGCGTTGATGTTCCAGTGGCTGACGCCGGTGACCTGGGCGTCGATGGACGCGCTGCCGAGCGCGTAGTCGAGGTAGCCGGCCTGGCCGTCGAAGACGTAGCTGTGGGCGAGCTCGCCGTGGAACTCCTTCACCAGGTCGCCGTAGCCCGCGGCGGCGAAGGCGGCGATCGGGGCCTCGTGGTCGTAGGCGTTGAGGTCGCCCAGCACGAGCCAGTCGGCGTCGGCGACCCCGGTGGGAGAGGAAGCGAGCCAGTCGGCCAGCACCGTCGCCGACAGCGTCCGGGTCAGGTCGCAGTTGCCGGAGAGCCCGCCCTCGCCGGTCTCGTTGCAGGCCGAGCCCTTCGACTTGAGGTGGTTGGCGGTGACGGAGAAGACCTCCCCGGTGGCGTTCTCGCGGAACGACTGCGCGACGGCTGCCCGGTTGCGGTCCTCGCCGGTGCCGTTCGGGTCCAGGAACGCCATCGAGTCGAGGACGGCGGTCTGGCCGACCGGGGTGACGACAGCCGGCTGGTAGATGATGCCGACCTTGATCACGTCCGGACCGACCACCCCCTCCGAGCCGGCGTCGATGTAGTCGTAGGTGCCGGGGCCGACCCGGTCGTTCAGCCCGGCGACGAGGTCGGCGAGCACCTCGACGCCGGGGGTGTTCTCGAGTTCCCCGAGACCGACGACGTCGGCGCCCAGGAGTTCGAGGGTGTTGAGCAGCTTGGTCCGCTGGCGATCGAACTCCCCGGCGTCGTCCGCGCCTCGGCAGTCCTCGTCCTGGTTCGGTCCGCAGGTCGCGCCGATGGTGGTGAAGTAGTTCAGGGTGTTCAGCCAGGCCGCCGTGACGGTGCCGCCGACCGGCTCGGGGGACGGGGCGGGGGCCGTGGCGACGTAGCCCTCGTACCCGTCCTCGCCGTCGTAGGGCAGGATCCGGTAGAGGTCGAACGCCTGGAACACCGGACCGGTCAGCCCGGTGACGGCGTCGCCGCCCCGGAACATCGTCGCCGCCGTGAGTGGCTCGCCGGTGATCGGGTGGTCGACGGCGACGTTCTGGGCGTTGTTGCCGTCGTCGACGGTGATCCGGCTGCGCTGGTTCAGGCTGGCGCGGGCGGCCGCGGCAGGGTCGTCCGGTGCGAATACCGCGGTCGGGGTCATCGGGAAGTCCTCGCCGCCGGCGGGCAGCGCCACGACGACCTCGCCGTAGCGGTCGAAGTTGAAGTACTCCGCGACGACCAGCCGCTGGGGCAGGGTGGCGACCATTCCCTCGAACGCCTCCAGGTCGGCGACAGCGGAAACCGGGAAGGTGATCGTTCCCGGTGTCGGCAACGGATTGCCGGTGCTCAGCACCGTGGTGGTGGCCTGGGTGAGCTCGGTCAGGTCGTCGAACTCGGTGACGGTGCCGGTGACCCGCACCCGGTCGCCCAGCGAGACCTGGTCGGCGTTGCCGTTGAAGACGAAGATCCCCTCGGAGGTGGCGGGCTCGTCGTCGGCGTCGGCGTCCTCCTCCTGGACGAAGAAGCCGCGCAGCGCGGGTGCCGGCCCTTCGTTGTCTCCCACCACGATGCCCTCGACGGTCACCTTCTGGCCCGCCAGCGGGGAGGTGTCGCCAGAACCCTGGACCTGGCTGATCGGCGTCACCTCGGGGTCGGTGGGCTCCTCGGGGTCGGCGGCGGTGCCGGCGGTGGGGGTGTTCGCCGGTGCGTTCGCCGGGCTGAACACCAGCAGCGACCAGTCGGCGGCCGTGTCGGTGTCGACGCCGTCGGCGGCGCGCCGCACCCCGGCGGGGAGGTTCACCCCGTCCGGGCCGACCACCGGCGCGCCGAAGGCGAACGCGTTGCCGGCGGCGGCGTCGGCGACCGCCACGGCGTCGCGGATCGTGCCGACCGAGGCGGCGGTGGTCCCGGTGATGGACGCGGTCTCGGCCAGGGCGACGGTGATCGCCGAGTTCTCCAGCGCGTTCTCGGGGAGGGTGGCATTGGGGGTGAGCGAGAACGTCGTCGCGGCGGTGGCGTTGGCCAGCAGGAAGAAGCCGTTCTCGCCCAGCTTCGCGTCCGCGGGAAGGTCGTAGCGGTGGTCGATGGCGCCGTTGACGACGCTGCCGGCGCTGGCGTTGCTCTCGACCCCGATCACGCTGAGCCCGGCCAGGCTGGTTCCCGGGGT
>JAVHXR010000080.1:0-6355 GCA_031119515.1 Propionicimonas sp. | reverse complement strand
TCGGTGCCGGTGGTGGAGATCAGGACGGCGTTGAGCACCACCGGGTCGCCGGTGGCGGCCCTGGCGTCGGGGGCGGCCACGAGGCCGGTGAGGATGGCGGCGCCGGCGAGGGCGGCAGCGAGGGTGCGTCGCATGGGAGTCCTTCGGGGGTGGTCAGGACGACGGGGTGTGGACGACGGGTCTGGCTGCTGCCAGCTTGCCGGATCCCGGCCCGGTTGGCTACGTCCGCACGGCGAACACCCGCAGAACCCCGCGCGAACCCGTCGTGGCGTGGCGGACGGCGTGTCGCGCACGCCAGGGGTCCGAAGTCCGGCTCCGGCTGGGCCGGATCCCGGGGTTGCGGCAGGCCGGATGCGGGTACGGGCATGCAGGCGGGCGGCCGCGTTCCAGGCCAGTCGCCGGGGGCGGGTGTCCCCGTGCCACGCCCGGGCGCGGGTCGGCGAGCTGGGCGCGGATTGCGCGCCGGAGCCGTCCGATCCCTTGACGGTTATGGTTACGTAACCGTAGGTTTGCAGGAACCGCCGACCGCCCATCCCCCGAGGAGCCCCATGGCCGCCGCTGCTGACGAGGACTTCGTCCAGTTGCTCGACCCCGCGGGCAACCGCGTCGAACACCCCGACTTCAGCTACTCCGGCAGCGACACCGACCTCGCCGCGAGCCTGCGCGACATGGTGCTGACCAGGCGCTTCGACGCCGAGGCGACAGCGCTGCAGCGCAAGGGAGAGCTCGGGCTGTGGCCGCCGTCGCTCGGCCAGGAGGCCGCCCAGGTGGGATCGGCGAAGGCGATCGCCGACACCGACCGGATCGTCCCGTCCTACCGCGAGCACGGAGTCGCGTGGGTGCGGGGGGTCGACCTGAAGGCCCTGCTGGGGGTGTTCCGCGGCTCGGCCATGGTCGACTACCACCCGGACGACAAGAACTTCAACCTCTACACCTGGGTGATCGGCGGGCACCTGTTGCTGTCGGTCGGGCTCGGGATGGCGATGCAGCGCGACGGCCGGGTGGGCGGCCCCGACCCGGACGCCAACTCCGCCGTGATCACCTACTTCGGCGACGGTGCGACCAGCCAGGGCGACGTCAACGAGTCCTTCGTCTTCGCGTCCTCGTTCGGCGCGCCGGTGGTGTTCTTCTGCCAGAACAACCAGTGGGCGATCTCGGAACCGATCGCACTGCAGTCGAAGATCCCGCTGTACCGGCGGGCGGCGGGGTTCGGCTTCCCGGGGGTGCGGGTGGACGGCAACGACGTCCTCGCCTGCGAGGCGGTCACCCGCTGGGCGCTGGAGCGTGCCCGCCGCGGCGACGGCCCCACCCTGATCGAGGCCTACACCTACCGGATGGGCGCCCACACCACCTCCGACGACCCGACCAAGTACCGCGGCAGCGACGAGCTCGACGCGTGGCGGGCGAAGGATCCGATCGAGCGGGTGAAGGCCTACCTGCTGAGACAGGGAACGATCGACCAGCGCTGGCTGGACGACCTCGCCGCAGAGTCGGACGCCCTCGGCGAGCAGTGGCGGGCCGACTGCGTCGGGCTGCCCGAGCCCGACCTGGCGCAGTGGTGGGACCGGGTCTACGCCGAAACCCCGCACGCCCTGCTGACCCAGCGCGACGACTTCGTCGCCTACCGTGCGTCCTTCGAGGAGGCCTGATGGCGACCATGACAATGGTGAAGGCCCTGAACGCGGGCCTTCGTCGCGCGCTGGCCGCCGACCCCAAGGTGCTGCTTGCCGGGGAGGACATCGGCAACCTCGGCGGTGTCTTCCGGGTGACCGAGGGACTCAAGGCCGAGTTCGGCGGCGACCGGGTGATCGACTCGCCGCTGGCAGAGTCCGGGATCGTCGGCACCGCCCTCGGGATGGCGCTGGGTGGCTACCGGCCGGTTGTCGAGATCCAGTTCGACGGCTTCGTGTTCCCTGCCACCAACCAGATCCTCACCCAGGTCGCACGGATGTACCACCGCTCGCACGGCCGGGTGAACGTCCCGATGGTGATCCGGCTGCCCTACGGCGGCGGCATCGGAGCGGTCGAGCACCACAGTGAGTCCCCCGAGGCCTACTTCGCGCACACCCCCGGGCTGAAGGTGGTGGCGGCCGCGACGCCGTCGGATGCCTACTGGATGATCCAGCAGGCGATCACCTCCCCCGACCCGGTGGTCTTCATGGAGCCGAAGCGGCGCTACCACGAGAAGGGCGAGGTCGACACCGAGGCGATCCCGATGCCGCTCCACCAGGCCAAGGTGGTCAAGCCGGGCAAGGACGTCACCGTCCTCGCCTGGGGCGGGATGGTGCGCCCCTGCCTTGAGGCCGCGATCGTGGCCGCCGGCGAGGGCAAGGACGTCGAGGTGATCGACCTGCGGACGATCTCTCCGCTGGACGACGACACCATCTTGACCTCGGTGGCCCGGACCGGCCGCGCGGTGGTCGTCCACGAGGCGATGGGCACCCTCGGGGTGGGCGCCGAGATCGCCGCCCGGATCCAGGAGCGCTGCTTCTACGCCCTGCAGGCGCCCGTCCTTCGGGTGACCGGCTACGACATGCCCTACCCGCCCAACCGGGCCGAGGCCGATTACCTGCCCGACCTCGACCGCGTCCTCGACGCCGTCGACCGCTCGCTGGCGTTCTGAGGAGGACCTGGTGTTCGAGTTCAAGCTCCCCGACCCCGGCGAAGGCCTGATCGAGGCGGAGATCGTCGCCTGGAAGGTCGCCGTCGGAGACGTCGTCGCGGTGAACGACATCCTGCTCGAGATCGAGACCGCCAAGAGCCTGGTCGAGTTGCCGAGCCCTCATGCCGGCACGGTTCTCGCGCTGCTGGTGGCCGAGGGCGACATGGTGGACGTCGGGACGCCGGTGATCCGGATCGGCGAGCCCGGCGAGGCGCCGGACGGCACCGCGCCGACGGAGCCGGAGGACGCCCGGCCGGCCGCCACGTCCACCGAGCCGGAGGTGTCGGGACGGGTGCACGACTCCAACGGCGATCCGGTCGAGCCGGAGGCGCCGGTGGCGACCCTGGTCGGCTACGGGGCCAAACCGGGGGCGATCGCGCGGCGCGCCCGCAAGGGCCACACGGCGGCGGTCCGTGCACAGACCGAGCAGGTGCACGAGTCCTACACCACCGACTACCCGGTCTCCCGTCCGGTCGACCGGGTCGAGCCGCTGCAGCCGGTGACCGCCTCCCCGTCCGGGGAGGTGCTGCCCCCGCCCGGCCAGCCGACCGGTGGCGGCGAGGTGCCACGGCCGCCGCTGGCCAAGCCCCCGGTACGCCGGGTGGCCCGCGACCTCGGCGTCGACCTCGCCACCGTCGTCGGCACCGGGCCGGCCGGCCTGGTCACCCACGAGGACGTGATCGCTGCCGCCGGCGCCCAGGGACGGGTGGAGTCCCCCGGCGCGACCCAGCGGGTGCCCCTGCGCGGCGTGCGGCGCGAGATGTTCCGCACCATGACCCAGTCGCTGAGCGTCCCGCAGGCCACCGCCTGGGTGGAGGTCGACGTGACTGCGACGATGGACCTGCTCGCGACGCTGCGGGAGCGTCCGGAGTTCCGCGGGCTGCGGGTCTCGCCGCTGCTGATCTTCGCCAAGGCCGCCTGCCTGGCGATCGCCCGCAACCCGGAGATCAACTCGGGGTTCGACGCGGACGCCGAGGAGATCCTGATCCACTCCGACGTCAACCTCGGGATCGCCGCCGCCACCCCGCGCGGCCTGATCGTCCCCAACGTCAAGCGCGCCAACCGGATGGGCCTGCACGAGCTGGCGACCGCGCTCAACCAGCTGATCGCGGTGGCCAAGGAAGGCAGGGCGCAGCCGTCCGACTTCACCCAGGGCACGTTCACGATCACCAACGTCGGGGTGTTCGGGGTGGATGCAGGGACGCCGATCATGAACCCGGGGGAGGCAGCGATCCTGTGCGTGGGCGCCGTGGTCCGGCGGCCGTGGGTGGTGGGCAGCGGCGACAACGAGCGGATCGAGCCACGCTCGGTGTGCACGCTCGCGCTCACCTTCGACCACCGCCTGGTCGACGGCGAGACCGCGTCGCGCTTCCTCGCCGACGTCGGGACGATCCTGGCCGACCCCGGCCTGGCGATGCTGTTCTGAGACCGGCCGACGCGGTCGCCGCCAGTCCGTTCGCTCTAGAGTTGCGCGCATGAGGCAGGAGGAGCAGGCGACCGCCGGCGGGACCGACACGACCGGGCACCCGGCCCGCGCCCGCGTCCTGATCGGGGTCGCCGAGCTGGCCGACCGGCTGGCCGGACCGGAGGCGCCACAGCTGCTGGACGTCCGCTGGAGCCTCGGCGCGCCCGACGGAGCCGGACGGGGCGACTACCGGGCCGGTCACCTGCCCGGGGCACGCTTCCTCGACCTCGAGGCCGTGCTCACCGGGCCGACCACCGACCCGCTGCTGGGCAGGCACCCGCTCCCGGACCCCGACCGTGTCGCCGACGGGCTGGCCGCCCTCGGGGTCGACGCCGACCGGCCCGTGGTGGTCTACGACCAGCCCGGTTCCTTCGCGGCCGGCCGGGCGTGGTGGGTGTTGTCCTGGCTCGGCGTCGACGTGCGGGTGCTGGACGGGGGGCTCCGCGCCTGGGTCGCGTCCGCCGGCCCGCTGGAGACCGGCGAACCGCGGCCGCCCGTCCCGGCGCAGGTCCGGCCGCTGGCGCCCGGCCACCTCGGCACCATCGACGCCGACCAGGCGGCGGGGTTCGACGGCACCCTGATCGACGTCCGTGCGCCCGAGCGGTTCCGCGGCGAGGTCGAGCCGCTCGACCCTCGGGCCGGTCACATCCCGGGGGCGGTCAACCGTCCGGTGGGACGGTTCTGGGACGACGACGGCAGGCTGCCACCCGCTGCGGTGCTGCGCGACCTGCTGCGACTGCCCGACGACGGCCGGGTCGCGGTGTACTGCGGCTCCGGCGTCTCGGCCGCGCAGGTGGTGCTCGCCCTCGCCAGCCTCGGGCTCGACGCGGAGTTGTACCCGGCGTCGTGGTCGGGCTGGTCGAGCGATCCCGACCGTCCGGCGGCGGTGGGGCAGTGATCGAGACCCCGACGCTGGCGACCACCCGACTGGACAACATCGCCGCCAACCTGGCCGCCATCCGCGCCCGGGTGGGGGACCGGCTGGTCCTCGCGGCCGTGAAGGCCGACGCCTACGGCCACGGCGCCGTCGAGGTGTCCCGGCACCTGCAGCGGACCGGCGCCGCCGACCAGCTCGGGGTGGCGACCGTCGGCGAGGGCGTCGAGCTTCGCCGGGCCGGGATCACCCTGCCGATCCTGAAGCTCTCGGTGGCGCGCGGGCCGGAGGTGGCGACCGCCCTGGAGCACTCGCTCGAACTCGTCGCCGTCGACGACCTCTCGATCACCGAGGCCGGTCGCGCTGCCGCCGCGGCCGGCCACGAGGCGGTGATGCACCTCAAGGTCGACACCGGGATGCGCCGGATCGGCTGCGAACCGGGCGACGCCGTCCGGCTGGCCCGGCTGGCCGACGCCACCCCTGGCGTCCGGCTCCGCGGGGTGATGTCCCACCTGCCGATCTCGGATGCCGCCGAGGGGGATGCCTTCACGTCCGCCCAGGTGGCGTTGTTCGGGCAGGTCGCGGCGCAGGTCGAGGCCGACCGCGGGCCGGTGCTGAAGCACCTGGCGAACTCCGGCGGCGTGCTCGGCCACCCGTCCGCGTGGTTCGACATGGTGCGACCGGGCGTGATGGTCTACGGCTCCTACCCCGACGCCGACACCCCCAGGACGGTGGACCTGCTGCCCGCGCTGGAGTGGCGCAGCCGGGTGACCTTCGTCAAGCCGGTGCGGGCCGGGGAGACGGTCGGGTACGGCCGCACCTGGACGGCTCCGGCGGACACCTGGATAGCGACCGTCGCGGTCGGCTACGGCGACGGCTACTCCCGCTCGCTCTCGAACCGCGGCCGGATGCTGGCCGCCGGGCGCTCCTACCCGATCGCCGGCCGGGTCAGCATGGACCAGACCATGATCGACCTCGGACCGGATCCGGTGGTCGGCGTCGGCGACGAGGTCGTGCTGCTCGGACGCGACGGCGACCTGGAGATCACCGCCGCCGAACTCGCCGGCCTGCAGGGCACCATCAGCTACGAGGTGACCTGCGCGATCGCACGGCGGGTGGCGCGCAGCTACCTCGCCTGAGCGTCACCCCCGGGGGACGGTTCCCGGTCCGGTGAGCGTCGCGCCGGGGCAGGGGACGGTTCCGGTCACCTGGCAGGCCCGGCTACGGCGCCAGGACGCGGGCACGCTGCTGCGCGATCACGCTGAGCTCTGCGGCCTTGAAGGCATGCTCCTGGGTCATTGCGTTCTCGGTCCGGTTCAGGCTGTCGGCGAGAACGGCCCGGTGCCCCTGGGCG
>JAVHXR010000079.1:1078-9284 GCA_031119515.1 Propionicimonas sp. | reverse complement strand
GACCAGGGTGCTGGTCGAGTTCGCTGCGAACGTCGGCCTCGACATCGACTGGTCGCCGGACGGCTCGACGCTCGCCTACACCGCAGCGCCGCCGGGCGCGGCCCGGAACCTCTGGCTGGTCGGCGCCGACGGCGGGCCGCCGCGGCGGCTCACCGATCGTCCCGCCGGGCGGGAGGCATACTCCCCGACCTGGTCGCCGGACGGCGACTGGCTGGCGTTCGGCGAGGCGGGGGCCGGCGCGCCGCGGCTCGTGCGGGTGCGGGCGGACGGCACGGGGCTGAGCGTTCTCGCCGAACTGCCGGGGCTCGCCCCCCGCGGGCTGGACTGGAGCCCGGAGCGGCCCCACCGCTAGCCGGGGCGGGAGGGCTCAGCCGAGACTGGTGCGGCCCTCGGCGTCGATCGGCCAGGACGGGTTCCAGGCCACCTCCCACAGATGGCCGTCGGGGTCGGCGAAGTAGCTCGACCGACCGCCCCAGTCGGTGTCGTGGGTGGGCCGCAGGACGCTGCCGCCCGCGGCCTCGGCCGCGGCCAGGACGGCGTCGATGTCGCCCGGAGCCCGGACGTTGTAGGCCAGCGACGTCAACCCTGCCCCGCGGGCCGGGATGCCGGCATCGGCGGCCAGGTCGGCGTACAGGCACAGCACGAAGCCGTTGAACTGGAAGAACGCCACCTGTGTCCCGACCACCTGCTCCGGTTGCAGTCCCAGGCCGCGGTAGAACGCTACCGACCGGTCGAGGTCGGCGACGCCGAGCGTCACGGCGCTGATCCGAGGTTCCATTCCGAACTCCCTTCCGTCCCGGACGCTACCGCCCCCGGCTGACACCGGGCGGTCAGGGCGAGGGGACGGGGCGCAGGTCGGCCACGATCGCCCGGACGGCATCACGTCCGGCCCGGTTGGCCCCGACCGTCGACTGGGAGGGGCCGTACCCGATCAGGAACAGCCGCGGCTCGTCGATCGCCCGGCCGCGCTCGACCCGGATCCCGCCGGCGGCGGTCCGCAACCCGAGCGGGTCCAGGTGGCCGATCGCCGGGTCGAACCCGGTCGCCCACAGGATCACGTCGGCCTCGACCAGGCTGCCGTCAGGCATCCGCACCCCGGTCGGCTCGATCGCGGTGAACATCGGGTGCCGCACCAGGACGCCGCGGTCGCGGGCCTCGCGCGCCCACGGCGTCCAGTACATGCCGGTCGCGGAGACGATCGACACCGGTGCCAGCCCCTGCCGGGCCCGCTCGACGACGCCGTCGATGGCCGCCATCCGGCGGCCCTCGTCGAACTCGCCGTCCTCCCACACGGGCTCGCGCCGGGTGACCCAGAAGGTGTCGGCGACCCGCGAGATCTCGTTCAGCAGCTGCACGGCGGAGATGCCGCCGCCGACCACCACCACCCGCTGCAGGGCGAACTCCTCGGCTGCCACGTAGTCGTGGACGTGGAGCTGGCGGCCCGCGAACATCTCCGCGCCCGGGTAGGCGGGCAGGTGCGGGTTCGTCCAGGTCCCGGTGGCGTTGACCACCCAGCGCGCCGCCCAGTCCGCTGCGTCGGTCTCCACCAGGAGCCGCCCGGCCGGGTCGGCGTCCTGGCGCCGGACCGCACCGACGCTGACCGGACGGTGGACCCGCAGGTCGTTGGCCGACTCGAAGGCGGCGAAGTACGGCGGCAGCGCCTCGGCACTCGGGCTGGCCGGGTCGAGCGCCGGTTGAGGCATCCCGGGCAGGTCGTAGATGCCGTTCACGGTCGCCATCCGCAGCGAGCGCCAGCGGTGCTGCCAGGCGCCGCCGGGGCCGGGGTTGGCGTCGAGCACGACGAAGCTGCCGGTGGCGTCCCCGGGTTCGCCGGACGGACGGAAGCCTCGCCGCCGCAGGTGGTGGCCGGCCGAGAGACCGGCCTGCCCGGCACCGATCACGACGACGTCGACCTCGATCGGGCGGTGGCGGTTCACACCGCTGACAACCGCGGCGGGGCTCGGGATCATCCCGGGGGCGCGCGGTCAGGCTCGGGAGGGAGCGGCTACACCCAGAGGGCGTTGCCGACGCCCCACAGCACGGCGGCGGCCAGCGCGGCGGAGAACTCGATCCCCATCCCGACCAGCATGGCCTTCAGCGCGATCCAGGCCGAGCGCCAGGCGTGCACCGGGTCGCGCAGCCGCAGCCACTCCATCGCGAACAGGCCGAGCGGGAAGAACAGCAGGACCCCGACGACGGGGATGACGAAGAAGCCCACGATGCCGGCGGCCACGCCGCCGACCTGGGAGCGCAGCGGGACGCCGGCGCCCTGGGTCCGGCGGGTGGTCAGGACGTAGGTGCTCACCGTCCCGATCGCCAGCAGCACCGCCATCCCGGCGAAGACCGCCCAGGCGGCCGGGGTCTGGTGCAGGATCGCCCAGACCAGCCCGGCGAGACCGATCAGGATCGAGCCGGGCAGGACGGGGACGATGATGCCGAGCAGGCCGACTACGATGGCGAGCCCGATCAGGGTCGTTGCGATGTCGATGGTGCACCTCCTGCTGCAAGGATGCCCGGCCGCCCAAGCGGCAGGTCACCTCGTGCGTGGCGGCATGGAGCCGACGAGGCGTCCGACCTGGGCCGGCGTCCCGCGATCCGGCAGGTCAGTGGGTGGGGATCTGGCCCCCGGCGTTCTCGAGGTGGGCGCGGATGAACCACTGGAACTTCTCCAGCTCGCCGGTCTGGCCGATCAGCAGGTCCTGGCTGATCAGGTCGTCCTCGACGGCGTCGAGCGCCTCGCGGTTGTCCGCGATGACCTTGTCGTACACCTCGTCGAGGGCAGCCAGGTGCGCCATCGCCGTGTCGCGGGTGAGGCTGTACTCGGGCAGCGTCCGCGCGTCGACGATCGCCCCGACCGTGCCCAGCGGCGAGCCGCCCATCGCAGCGATCCGCTCGGCGACGGCATCGGCGTACAGCCGGACCTGGTCGACCTGGGGATCGATCATCTCGTGGACGCTGATGAAGTTGGGGCCGACGACGTTCCAGTGCACGTGCTTGAGGGTCAGCTGGAGGTCGTTGTAGGCGCCCAGCCTGCCCTGCAGGACGGTGATCACCTTGTCACTGGTCTTGGAGTCCAGTCCGGGGATGGTGAACTTCGACTTCGTGGCCATTGTGGGCAGCTCCTTCGTGCTTCGAGACGGCGGCCCGCGGGCTTCGTCGCGGTCCGCCTGGTCCTCTCCATGGTAGTGGGGGTACCCGGCGCGCGCGGCCCGGAAACAAGCCTCGTCCGCGACGGTGGACCGGGGGTGCTGCGCAGCGGCGGACGGGCGCGCTAGCGTGAGCCGCAGCACCGGCATCGTGGCCGGGGCGAGGGGAGGACATCATGGCCGGCAGCTTCGAACTCTGGGTCGACAAGGGTGGCGACTGGCGCTTCAACCTCAAGGCCAGCAACGGCCAGGTGATCGCCTCCAGCCAGGGCTACACCTCCAGGGTGAGCGCGCTGAAGGGGATCGACTCGGTTCGCAGGAACGCTCCCGACGCGACGCTCGTCGAGATCGAGAAGTGACGCAGCGGCGGTCGCGGCCGCCCTCGCGCCGCACCGTCTCCTGAAGCGCGTCGGCGCGCCGGGCGGATCGCTCGTTCGCTGACCGCGCCCGCCTCAGCTCTTCCGCGTCCGGCTCGCCGAGGGCCAGCGCCCAGGCCCTGGCTCTCGATGAAGAGGGCTGGCTCTCGATGAACGGTGGGGTTGTCCGCGCCACCCGAGGGACGGCCGCGGGATTGGGCCGGACCCGGCAGCGGCAAGCGAGCGGGCAGGCCGGGCAGCGCAGGCGAGCCGAGGGCCGGGCGGCAAGCGAGCGGGCAGGGCGGTCCGGCACGGGTGCCTGGTGCGGCCTCATGACGCCGCCGGCGGCCGGGCTGCTACAGCTCCTCGTCCTCGAGCACCTCGACGAGGCGGTCGCGGGCGGCCCGGGACCGGCGCGGGTCGTGGCGGCCCACCACGCCGACCACCAGGCCGTCGTGCTCGCCGGTCGCGGGCGTCCACGCCGTCCCGTGGTCGGCGTCGTCGGCCCGCACGCAGAAGGTGTGCCGCTCGTCGGCCTCGTTCGCCACGGCAGCGTTGACCGTCGAGGACGATGTCGCGGCGATCACGTACCAGGCGCCGGCCAGGTCGCCCGGACGGTAGTCACGCGGCACCCAGTCGATGCCGCCGTCGGCGGCGAGCGCCTCGAGCCCGGGAAGCACGGCCGGCGAGACCACGCTGACCACCGCTCCGGCGGCGAGCAGCTTCGGGACCCGGCGAGCGGCCACCCGTCCGCCACCCACCACCACGACACCGCGACCGTGCAGCCGGAGGCCGACCAGATAAGGGCTTGCCACGCCACGATTCTCGCACCCCGGCGCCGTTGCGGCGGGATTGGTGGCAGGATCGGGCGGGGCGGCTGTCAGCCGACCCCCTGACCGGTGAGAGAGGGGCTCGGCGTGGGTGCTGCGGCTGGATGGCCCGAGTGGCGGACGGCCTGACCGTGCTCGCCGGACTTCGCCTCGCCGTGGCCTTCCTGACCGTCATCCCTGTGCCGCCGACCTCCGAGATCACGCGTCCGGTGGCGCGGACGGCGATGCTGCTCGGCTGGTTCGCCGTCCTCCCGGTCGCGCTCGCCGCCGCCGTCGCGGGCTGGGCGGCGCTGCTGCTCGGGTTGCCCGCGGTCCTGGCCGGTGCGATCGTGGTCGGCGCGCTGGCGCTCGGCACCCGTGCGATGCACCTGGACGGCCTGGCCGACACCGTGGACGGGCTGGGCTCCGGCCCCGATCGGGAGAAGGCGCTGCGGATCATGCGCAGCGGTGACGTCGGCCCGATGGGGGTCGTCGCGCTGGTGCTGGTGGTGCTGGCGCAGGCGGTCGGCTTCGGCGCGATCCTCGAGCGCGGCGGTGGCTGGCTGCTGGTCGTCGGGCTGATCGCGGCCTCGCGGGCGGCGCTCGCGCTCGGGTGTGCGGCAGGCGTCCCGGCAGCGCGGCCGGACGGGCTGGGGGCACTGTTCGCCTCGGTGGTGCCGGTCGGCTGGGTGGTCGCGGTGTGGGTCACGGTGGCGGCCGCGCTCTCGGGGCTCTGCTGGGCGACCGGCCTGCCGTGGTGGCAGGGAGCGGTCGCCGCAGCGGCCGCACTGGCGGGCTGCGCGGTGCTGCTGCGGCGCTGCGTCCACCGGTTCGGTGGCAGCAGCGGGGACGTGCTGGGGGCGCTGGTCGAGACCGCGCTCACCCTGCTTGTGGTCGCCTCCGCCTGGTGAGCGACCCCGCCGGCCGGCGGTCAGTCGGCTGCCGGCAGCCGCAGCGGCCGTCCGGACACCATCAGGATCACCTCGTCGCAGACCCCGGCCACCGCCTGGTTGAGCCGGCCGAGCTGGTCGGCGAACATCCGTCCCGAGCGGTAGGGCGACACCACCCCCCAGCCCACCTCGTTGGTGACGACCACGACCGGCACCGGTGACGCGGACAGGGCGGCGGTGAGGCCAGCGACCTCGGCGTCGAAGCGGTCGCGCCACTGCTCGGCCGGCGCCTCCCACGCCTCCCAGGAGTCGAACAGCCGGGTCACCCAGACGCCGAGGCAGTCGACCAGCACCGGGACGCCGGCGCCTGCGATCCCTCCGGCGAGATCGAGGGTCTCCAGGGTGCGCCAGGTGGTGGGGCGGCGGAGCTGGTGCGCCGCCACCCGGGACGCCCACTCCGGGTCGGCGGAGTCGGCCGGGTAGCCGGGGGTCAGGTACAGCGCGGGGGCGGCCGGGTCGACCAGTTCCTCCGCGTAGCGGGACTTCCCGCTGCGGACGCCACCGGTCACCAGCACGCGAGCCATGCCGGACACGTTACCGGCACGGCCCCGGCTGGGGTGCGGGGTACCCGGGCGGGAGTAGATTCCGCGCCATGAAGCTGCTGGTGTGCCCGACCTGTGCGGGATTGCTCTTCCTGGAGAGCCTGCGGTGCGAGGCCTGTGGGACCGAGGTCGCCTACCACGTTCCCACCGCAGAGATGGTCGCGGTGACCGGCCGCGACATCCCGGTCGGGGAGCGGATCTGGCACCCGTGCTCGAACCGGCAGTGGGACTGCAACTGGCTGGTGGCGGACGAGACCGGCACCGGCCGGTGCTTCAGCTGCCAGCTCACCCGGACGCGACCTGCCGCCGACGACACGATCGCGCTGGAGAAGCTGGCCTCCACCGCCCAGGCCAAGCGGCGGCTGCTGGTGCAGCTGAAGTCCTTGGGGCTTCCGGTCGACCCCCACTTCGAGCGGGACGGCGGGCTGGGGTTCGACCTGATCTCGTCCTTCTCCGAGAATCGGCAGGTGATGATCGGTCACGCCAACGGGATCGTCACGATCGACCTCGCCGAGAGCCTGGACGAGCACCGCGAACGGCTGCGAATCGCGCTCGGCGAACCCTACCGGACGATGCTTGGCCACTTCCGGCACGAGGTCGGCCACTACTACCAGTGGGTGCTGGTGGAGCAGACGGACCGGATCGACGAGTGCCGCGGGCTGTTCGGCGACGAGCGGGCGTCCTACTCCGATGCGATCGCCCGCCACTACGCCACCGGGTCGCCGGACGGCTGGGAGGCGTCCTTCATCTCCGAGTACGCCACGATGCACCCCTGGGAGGACTTCGCGGAGTGCTTCGCGCACTACCTGCACATCAACGAGACCCTCAACACGGCGGCGACGGCCGGGCTCGAGCTGGCACTGGAGCGGCAGCGGGTGATCACTCTGCCGCAGGTGGTGGCGCCGAAGGAGCGGTACGGCGCGGGCGAGTTCGACGCCCTGCTCGAGGACTGGCGGTGGGTGTCGTTGTTCTTCAACCGGGCCAATCGGGCGATGGGCAAGGCAGACCTCTACCCGTTCCGGATCACCCCGGCGGTGGCCGAGAAGCTGCGGTTCATCCACCGGGTGCTGACCGACCCGCCGCCGAGCCGGGTGGAGGAGTCGGACGGGTTCCGCCGGCAGGTGCGTCCGGAGTAGCCGCCGCCCGCGGGATCCGGCCGCCGACGGCAGCATGGCTGCGTGTACACCCCGAACCGCGTTGTCGAACCGGGTTCTGTCCTGCGGTTTCGGTGCCACGGCTTGGTCGGGCCTGCTATACATCAAGGTGTTCCGCCGCGGCATCCGCGGCACCGGGGGAGGGGCTGGGCCAGGCGGGATCTTCCTCGCACGCGCGAACGCGGGGAACTCAGGGGAACACCATGACTTCGCTGTACGACGACACCCAATTGCTGCTGGCCGTCGACCTCCGTGAGGACGACTCGAGCCTGGACGCTGCGCTCGCGAGCCTGTCCGGGGCGGTGATCACCCAGCTCGCCCTCAAGGCCAAGGCGAAGGCCTACCAGGCCAGGATCGACCGCGGCCTGGCGGCCGCCGCCAACCGGGGGGCGAGCCTTGACGAGCTCGCCGCCGCGGCCGGGATGGCACCCGACGAGGTACTGGTCCGGCTCCGCTCCACGCTGCGTGGCCTGGTGGAGCCGGCGACCCGGGTGCGGCTGGGGCTGGACGCCACCCGCACCGATCCGCGGACGGCCGCCCGGCCGGCTGCGGACGCCGGTGCCGAGTCGGGGCGCAAGCAGCGCCGCTGGTGGCGGCGCTGAGGCACACGCTCGCGCTGGTCCGGTCCGCCTGACCGGTCCGCCGGGTGTTCGGGGGCGGGGTCGCGCCGCCCGATTCCGGCACATCAGCCCCATCCGTCCCGCCTGCCGCGGATGGCGACGAAGTTATCCACAGATCGGCGACGGGCTCTGTTCAGCGACCGTTCCGCGCTCCTAGAGTCTGCGGTCACCGGACGCGAAGGACCCAACCCACCCCCGTGGTTTCGCCACAGCGGCCGGGGAGTGAAGGCCAATCGTCATGTCAGACCCTTCAGCGACCCCGCAGGCGCGGGTGCGTGCCCGGCGGAACCTCCGGCTGGTGGCCGTCGGGATCCTCGCCGTGTGCGTCGGCGGCCTGGGGATGGCGTGGCTGTACTCCAGTGTCGCGGACGCCCGTTCGGTGGTGTCGGTCGCCCGCACCGTGTACCGCGGCCAGGTGATCACGGGGGACGACCTCGGGGTGTTGTCGGTGCCCGCGGTTCCCGGGCTGGAGACCGTCCCTGCCGACCAGGTCGAGCAGGTGGTCGGGCAGACCGCGCACACCGATCTGGTGGCGGGCTCGGTGCTCTCGCCGCGGTCCTTCGGTGCCGCGGTGGTCGAGGCGGGGACGGCGCGGCTCGGGCTGCGGCTGGCGCCCGGCCGGATGCCGT
>JAVHXR010000079.1:0-1068 GCA_031119515.1 Propionicimonas sp. | reverse complement strand
TCCGCCGAGCTCCCGCCCGGCAGCTCCGTCCTGCTGGTCGCCGTCGCCCGCGACGGCGGTGAGCCGCCCGGTGGGGCGAGCGTGTCCGGGACCGTCGCCGCGTCTGCCACCACGCTTCCCGACGGCGCGGCGCTGCTGGACGTGACGGTCCCGCTCGACCAGGCGGAGCGGGTGGCGCGGCTGGCCGCCGGGGACCAGCTCGTGGTCGTCCGACAGGCGGAGGTGCAGCGATGAGCGTCGTCGTGCTCACCAGCGCGGGCCACGCGCCCGGCGTCACCACGACGGCCCTCGGGCTCGCGCTGTGCTGGCCGCGTCCGGTGCTGCTGGTGGACGCCGATCCGCACCCGACGCAGTCGATCCTGGCCGGCCACCTGCAGGGAGAGGACCCGTTCGGCAAGGGGCTGTGGGCGGTGCTGGCGGCCCACCGCGAGCGGCGCGGGGTGGCCGCAGCGATCGAAGGCGCCGCGCTCGGCCTGTCGTCGGCGGACGGAGTCGACCGACGCTACCTGCCGGGCTATTCCAACCCGGGGATGGTGGAACTGTTCGCGAGTGCGTGGCCCGAGTTCGCGGCCGCGCTGGCCGCCCGGCCCGACGACGTACTGGTGGATGCCGGCCGGCTCGGAAACGCGGGGCTTCCGGGCGCGCTGCAGGAGGCCGCCGACCTCGTCCTGGCGGTCACCGGGTCGAGCCTGGTCGACCTGGCGGCGCTGCGGCTGTACCTGCCACTGCTCACCGGGCCCGACGCCTCCCGCCAGGTCCGGTTGCTGATCGTCGGTCCGGGCCGGCCCTACTCGGCGGGAGAGATCAGCGCCCAGTTCCAGGCCGAGCTCGCTGAACCGGTCCCGTGGGCGCCGGCCGAGGCGAGGGCGTGGTCCCACGGTGCGGCTCCGGGTCGCGGGTTCCCCGGCGGTGGCTACGTCCGCGGCGTCCGGCGGACGGCGACCACGCTGACCGACGAGCTCGACGACCTCCGCCAGCGAATCGGAGCCCCGCGATGAGGCCGCTCGCCGAGCCTCGCTGCTCAGCTCGGCCCCCGCGGTCCCGTCCACCTTCAGCCGGGAGCAGGTG
>JAVHXR010000078.1:3150-9332 GCA_031119515.1 Propionicimonas sp. | reverse complement strand
TGGCCAGGTGACCTGGTGGCCGACGATGCACGGGGTCTCGGGCGGGTAGCCCCCGGCGAGCAACTCCTCCTGCAGCACCTTGTTCCTGGCAGCGGACAGGTACAGCGCCATGGTGGCGCCGTGGGCCGCGAACCCGCGGACGGTCTCCCGCTGCGGCATCGGCGTCCGCCCGCCCTCCAGCCGGGTCAGGATCAGGGTCTGGGAGACCTCGGGGACGGTCACCTCGGCGTCCATCCGGGCGGCGGCGGCGGAGAACGCCGACACCCCGGGGACGGTGCGGTGGCGGATCCCGATCCGGTCGCAGATCCGCCGCTGTTCGGCGGTGGCGCCGTAGATCGACGGGTCGCCGGTGTGAACGCGGGCCACCAGCAGCCCCTCGTCGAAGGCCCGCTGGTAGAGCGGCTCGATGCCCTCGAGCGGCAGGCTCGCGGAGTCCACCACGAGCGCGTCCGGCCGGGCCCGGGCGACGATCCCGGTATCCACCAGGCTGGAGGCCCAGATCACGATGTCCGCCCTGGCGATCACCTCCGCGCCGCGCAGCGTGATCAGGTCCGCCGCACCGGGTCCGGCGCCGACGAAGACCACCTCGCCGTGTTCGGGGTTCACAGTCGTCCTCCGGTTCGGGTACGTGCCGGTGCCACCAGCAGGGTCGAGAAGTAGGGCTCGGGGGTGTCGCCCAGGTCGGCCAGCGCGATCACCCGCTGGCCGGGCAGTCCGATGTCCACCCCGAGCGCCCCGACCGCGTCCGGACGGGCGCCACGGACGAGGTCGAGCAGCGCGGGCAGATGCCGTCCGCCCTTGTAGGCGACGACGGTGTCGGAGTGTGCGAGAGCGGCCTGCACGGTCTCCAGTCCCGCGGTGACAGGGACGAGGGTCAGCACCTCCTGGGCCTCGACCAGCGGGATCCGGCTGGCCGCCGCGAGTGCCTGCATAGCGGTGATCCCCGGCACCACCTGCACCTCCAGGCCCGCGACCGCGGCCCGGACGTGGGCGGCCAGGTAGGAGAAGGTGGAGTAGACGCTGGGGTCGCCGACGGTGGCGAACGCGACGGTGCCGGCGCCGCGGGCGAATGCGGCTTCCGCCGCCCGCGCCGAGGCCTGCCACGATTCGAGCCGCCGGGCGCCGACGCCCTGCCGCTGGGCCATGCTGAACGGCACCCGCTCGATCCGTCCGGCCACCCCCGGGCACGCGGCCAGCACGACCTGCTCGGCCCGGCCGGTCTCGTCCGTCCCGGTGTCGGTGGCGGGCACGAGCACGACGTCGGCCCGCCCCAGGGCGTCCAGCGCCTTGACGGTGATCAGGTCGGGGTCACCCGGGCCGACCCCGACCCCGATCAGGGTGGGGGTGGTGCCGGCAGGGGCAGGTGCGTCCAATGGAGCCTCCTCAGGTTCCGCGCCCGATGGTTGATCGCTCGGCGGCAACGGTGAGTTCCTGGCTCCCGGATCACTCCGGTCACAGTGGCGCGACCGCCCCGGATTCGCCTTGCGGCCCACCGGAGTTCCTCAGCCCGTTGCTGCGTCCGGGGGCCAGTCTGGCACACTCGACGACACGATGTAGTACTCGACGGGAATCGGGTGACAAGCCAAATGACCACTGCGACCGCTCTCGGGCTGGCGTTGGGATGGGCGGCCGACCGCCTGCTCGGCGACCCTGCCCGCTACCATCCGGTGGCCGGCTTCGGCCGGCTCGCGACCGCTCTCGAGCAGCAGGTGTACGCCGATGACCGCCGCTCCGGGGTGGTGTTCGCCGCGTCCCTCGCTGGTGGCGCCGCCGGCCTCGGCTGGGTGCTCCAACGGGCCTGCCGGGGTAACGCCGCCGCCACCGTGGCGGTCACCGCGGTGGCCACCTGGACGGTGCTCGGCGGCCGGTCGCTGAGCCGCGAGGCGGATGCGATCTCGGACTGCCTGTCGGCCGGCGACCTGGACGCGGCGCGCGCCCTGCTCCCGCGCCTGGTCAGTCGCGACCCCGCCGGGCTGGACGCCGACCAGGTCGCCCGCGCCACCCTGGAATCGGTGGCGGAGAACACCTCCGATGCCGTGGTGGCGCCGCTGCTGTGGGGTGCCGTCGCCGGCGTTCCGGGGCTGCTGGCCTACCGCGCCGTGAACACCCTGGACGCGATGGTCGGGTACCGGAACCGGCGCTACCGCAACTTCGGCTGGGCGGCCGCCCGCGCCGACGACGTGGCGAACTGGCTCCCGGCCCGCCTGACCGGTGCGCTCGCCGCGATCGCCGCCCCCACGGTGGGGGGACGGCCGGGCGACGCGACGGCGGCGGTGACCGGCCAGGCCGCCGCGCACCCGAGCCCGAATGGCGGCGTGGTGGAGGCGGCGTTCGCCGGTGCGCTCGGGGTGACCCTGGGTGGCACCAACACCTACGACGGGGTGGTCGAGGACCGCGGCGAACTCGGTGACGGGCCGGCCCCCAGCCCGAAGGACCTGGAGCGCGGCGTCCGGCTGGCGCGGGTGGTTTCGGCGGCGGCGGTGGCCGTCGCCGTCGGGTTGGCATGGCGGAAGGGGCGACGATGACGGTGCTGGTACTGGGCGGGACGGGGGAGTCCCGGCAGCTGGCAGAACTGCTGGCGCAGGCCGGGGTGTCCGCGGTGACCTCGCTGGCGGGCGTGGTCAGGACCCGGGAGCTCCCGGTGGGCGAGGTCCGCACCGGCGGGTTCGGCGGGGTGGCGGGCCTGGCCGGCTACCTGAACGCGGAGTCCGTCAGCGCCGTCGTCGACGCCACCCACCCGTTCGCCGCCCGGATCACCGCCCATGCCGCGGCAGCCTGCGCGCAGACCGGGACACCGCTGCTGCGACTTTCGCGCCCGGGCTGGCGGCGCCGTCCGGACTCCTCCGACTGGCACTGGGTGACCGACCTGGCCGCTGCCAGGCGTGCCGCCGAAGGGCTCGGCCGGCGCGTCTTCCTGAGTACCGGCCGGCAGGGAGTTCCGGCGTTCACCGACTGGGACGACCGCTACGTGCTGCTGCGGGTCGTGGAGGACCCGGAGGTGGCGGTGCCGGAGACCTGGGAGGTGCTGTACGCCAGGGGTCCGTTCGACTTCGCCGACGAGCTGGAACTGATGCGCGACCGGCGGATCGACGTCCTGGTCACCAAGGACTCCGGCGGCGGCCACACCGCGGCCAAGCTGGACGCGGCCGCCGAACTCGGGGTGCCGGTGGTCGTGGTCGCCCGCCCGCCCGACCCGGCAGGGGTGGAACGGGTGGACTCGGCCGAGGCGGCTGCGGAGTGGGTGCTCAGCCTGCGCTGACCGGGGCCCGGAGCGCTGCCAGCGCGGCGACGAAGCCGTCCCAGCTGTCCGGGACCCGGACCCGGATCCAGGTTGTCCCGAGCCCTGGGAAGGTCTCCCCGCGGCGGACGGCGTAACCGGCTGCCGCCAGCGCCGGGCGCACCGAGGCCGGGCCGCAGGCCGAGGTGTCCACCAGCAGGAACGGGGCGCTGGAGGCCACCGTGGGGAAGCCGGCGGCGGCCAGGTCGGCGGCGAACCGCTCCCGACGGGAGACCAGGCCGGCGTACCCGGAGGCCGCTTCGGCGAGCGCCCGCGGGGTGCCGGTGGCGATCATGGCCGCGACGGCAGGGGAGGACACCGACCACGGCGGCTGGGCGTGTTCCAGGCGCTCGAGGAGCGCGGGGTCGCCGACCACGTAGCCGACCCGCAGCCCGGCCAGCCCCCAGGTCTTGCTCAGCGACCGCAGCACGAGCCGGCCCGGCATCGAGTCCTCGATGAGCGACTCGGTCTCGTCGGTGGCGTCCATGAACGCCTCGTCGACCACCAGCAGCCGTCCCTGGCCGGCCGCGAGCAATGCCGCGCGCGGGTGCAGCCAGCCGGTCGGGTTGGTCGGGTTGCCGACGAACACCGCGTCCGCCCACGCGGGCAGGTCGCCCAGGGCCGGCGCTCCGGCGCCGGTGGTGACCGGCAGCAGCCAGCGCTGGACCGCCGCGCCCGCGCTGCGCAGGGCGAGCTCCGGTTCGGTGAACTGCGGATGGACCACCATCGGGTGCGCCATCGGGAGGCTGCGGGCGATCAGGCTGAACGCCTCCGCGCCTCCGGAGGTCGGCAGCACCATGGCCGGGTCGACGCCGTGCCGGGCGGCGATCGCCGCCCGCGCCGCGCCGGCGTCAGGGTAGGCGCCGAGCGGACGGGTCAGCCGGGTGATCTCCCCGGCCAGCCACTGTGGCGGCCGGGTCGAGCGGACGTTCACCGCCAGGTCCACCAGGCCCGGCGCGAGGTCCCGATCGCCGTGGTGCCGCAGGTCGATCCCGTCGGTCGCGGCGAGGACGGGCGCGCGGCCACCGCTGCCGCCGGCGAACCGGCCGGCGGCGTCGGCGAAGCTCTCGGCGAGTCCCGGGTGCCCGGCCCAGTGGACGTGCAGGTACGAGCTGTGCAGGCTCGGTGAGCCACCGCCGGGGGAGAGCGAGAAGCCCTCGGTGCGGCCGTCCCAGGCCCACGCCGGGGTGGTGGTGGCCGGAAGGGTGTGGGTGCGGTGGAACTCGTGGCCGGTGACCGCGGTGCCGGCCGCCGCGACCAGGGTGTCGGCGGCAGCGGTGGCGGCGCGGTAGCCGAGGGTCAGCCGCGGTGTCATGCGGGCGGTCGCCGGGATCGCCCCGACCATCGGGTGGCCGTCCAGGTGGCGGCCGAGGTAGAGCTGGCCGGCGCACTCGGCCACGGTCGGCAGGCCGTCGGCGATGGCGGTCGCGAGCTCTCCGCGAAGCGGGGCGTTCCCGCTCAGCTCCACGGCGTGGATCTCGGGGAAGCCGCCGCCGGCGTAGAGCGCGGCGATTCCGGCGGGCAGCGACCTGTCGGCCAGCGGGTCGATCTCGACCACGCGACAGCCGGCGGCTTCGAGCAGCTCGGTGGTCTCGGGGTAGCGGAAGGTGAACGCACGGCCGGCCAGCACCCCCACCAGCGGGGCCCGGTCGACCCGGCGGACGACCTCGCCGGGCCGCCAGGGCTCGCCTGCCAGGTCCGGCGCGGTCGCGGCGAGCTCGCCGACGGCTCTCAGGTCGACGTGGCCGGCGAGGTGCTCGGCGAGGGCGTCTATCGTGGCCGCCGACTCCAGGCGCTCCGCGGCGGGCACGAGGCCGAGGTGCCGCGAGGGCGCTGCGATGAGCGGGTTGCGCGGCACGATTCCCAGGACGGCCAGGCCGGCCTGCTCGAACACCCGGGCGAGCTCGGCCCCGTGCCGGGCGCTGGCCACCCGGTTGACGATCACCCCTGCGACCCGGACACGCGGGTCGAAGGCGCGCAGGCCGAGGGCGGCGGCCGCCGCCGTCCGGGAGCTGCCGGCGGCGTCCACCACCAGCACCACCGGGGCGTCCAGCAGCCGGGCGACGTGGGCGGTCGAGCCGAAGCCGTCGCTGCCGAGCCTGCCGTCGAACAGCCCCATCACCCCCTCGACGATCGCCAGGTCGGCAGGCGACGGCCGTAGCGCGCCGTGCTGGAACAGCGCCGGCACGAGTTCCTCGCTGGTCAGGACGGGGTCGAGGTTGCGGCCCGGCCGGCCGGTGGCGAGGGCGTGGTAGCCGGGATCGATGAAGTCCGGCCCGACCTTGAAGCCGGCCACCGTCCGTCCCTGCCGGGTGAGCGCCGCCATCAGGCCGGTCGCGATCGTGGTCTTGCCCGCCGACGACGCGGCGGCGGCCACCACCAGCCGCGGCAGGCTCACCATTCGATCCCCGCCTGACCCTTCTGGCCGGTGTCGAACGGGTGCCTGACCTTGGTCATGTCGGTGACCGTGGTGGCGAGGTCGAGCAGCTGCCGGGGGGCGCGGCGTCCCGTGACGATGACGTGCTGGGTGCCGGGCCGACCGGCCAGCACCGCTGCCACCTCGTCGGTGTCCAGCCACCCGTAGGCCAGCGGGTAGGTGAACTCGTCGAGGACGTACAGGTCGTGCAGCTCCGCCTCCAGCCGCCGACGGACCTCGGCCCAGGCCTCGGTGGCGGCGGCGCGCTGCTCCCCGGCATCGGAGCCCTTGCGGGTCGCCGTCCGCCCGGCACCGACGGCCTGCCAGCTCACCGGGCCGCCGGCGCCAGTCTCGGAGTGCAGCCGGTCGAGCGCCTCGAAGGCCTCCCGTTCGCCGCTGCGCCACTGCGGGGACTTGACGAACTGGAACACCGCTATCGACCAGCCCTGGTGCCATGCGCGCAGCGCGGTGCCGAAGGCGGCGGTGGAC
>JAVHXR010000078.1:0-3140 GCA_031119515.1 Propionicimonas sp. | reverse complement strand
CACGCACGCCGATGATGGAGCTGTCGGGTAAGGTGTCGGCGCTGCCGGGTGGGGAGGCCGGCCGCCGCGGGCGGAGCGGGAGTGGCGTGGGTCACGGCTGCGATGGTGCCCCCTCAGCCGCCACGGCCCCGCCACGGCACCCGGATCCCGACCTCCGGCGTCGCTCCCGCGCGGGCCGGGGCTATCGTCTGCACGTGACCCACCAGTTGACCGCAGGACTCCCCGACGACGCCTTCGCCAGCGACGGCCTGCTCACCAAACGGGTGCTGCGCGCCGCCGCGCTGGCGAGCCTCGCCCCGGTCGGGGGGGAGCTGCTGTGGGATCTCGGGGCAGGCACGGGTTCGATCAGCATCGAGTGGTGCCGGCTGGCGCAGGACAACCGGGCTGTGGCCGTCGAGCGGAACCCCGAGCGGGCCGAGCGGATCCGGGAGAACGCCGCCCGGCACGGGGTGGCCGCGCAACTGACGATCGTGGAGAGCGACATCGCCGGGGCCCTGGCGGGGTTGCCCGCCCCCGCGGCGGTGTTCGTCGGCGGCGGCGTGGAGGAGGTCACGCTACAGGCCTGCTGGGCGGTGCTCCCGTCCGGCGGGCGGCTGGTCGTGCACAGCGTCACCGCGGAGTCGGACGCCATCCTGGTCGCCTCGTGGCGCACGACCGGCGGCGAACTGACCCGCGTCGCGGTCGAGACCGCCGAGCCGATCGGGCGGTTCACCGGCTTCCGTCCGGCCCGCACCGTCACGGCCTGGGCCGCGGTCAAGGGCTGACCCGGAACCCACGGATTCCGGCGAATCCTGCGAACCGGCTGCGGAACCGCCGATCCAGTGACAGGATCGATGACGCCGCAGACGATTCGGAACCCGGTGCAACTCCGGGACGGTCGGGCCACTGTGAACTCGGCGAGAGCCGGGCAAGTCAGATACGAGCGTCTGTGACAGGTTCCTTAGGCCACGCTCCTAGAGAGGGAACTCATGCATATCGCTGAGGGATTTCTGCCTGCCGCCCATGCCGTCGCATGGTTCGCGGTGTCCACACCGTTCATCGTCCACGGCGCTCGCTGCGTCATCAAGGAGTCGCGGGAGCACCCCGACTCCCGCCTGCTCCTGGCGGCCGCCGGGGCATTCACGTTCGTGCTGTCCTCGATCAAGCTGCCCTCGGTGACCGGCAGCTCGTCGCACCCGACCGGCACCGGTCTGGGGGCCGTGCTGTTCAAGCCACCGGTGATGGCCTTCCTGGCGACCATCGTGCTGCTCTTCCAGGCTCTGCTGCTCGCCCACGGCGGCCTCACCACGCTGGGCGCCAACGTGTTCTCGATGGGGATCGCGGGGCCGTGGGTCGGCTACGGCTGCTTCGTCCTGGCCAGACGGCTGAACTGGAACGTCAACGTCGGGGTGTTCCTCGCCCTGGCGATGGCCGACCTCGCGACCTACGTCGTCACGTCCCTGCAACTCGGCCTCGCCTTCCCCGATCCGGTCAGCGGGCTGGCCGGTTCGATGGCGAAGTTCCTGGGGATCTTCGCGATCTCGCAGCTCCCGCTGGCGCTGGCCGAGGGCATCCTCGGCGTCCTGGTGTTCCGGGTGCTCACCGACGTCGCGCGGCCCCAGCTGGAGCGGCTCCAGGTGCTGCGCGCCTCGAAGCTGGCGGTGGCCTGAGATGAAGAAGTCGACGGTCAACATCCTGCTCGTGCTCGCGCTGGTCGCCATCTTCGCGGTCAGCTTCGCGATCGGCAGCAACCACACCGACGGCGAGGAGCGGTTCTCCGGCACCGACGGAGCCGCGACCTCGCAGATCGAGGCCAGCCACCCCGACTACCAGCCGTGGTTCGAGCCGTTCTTCTCCCCGGAGTCGGGAGAGGTCGAGTCCGGCCTGTTCGCGCTCCAGGCCGCCCTCGGCGGCACCGTCCTCGGCTTCGCCATCGGTGCGCTGTACGGCCGCCGACGCAAGCCGGAGGCGGACACCGCCGGCCTGGCCGCAACCGATCCCGAGCCGGCGACCGGCTAGATGGCAGCCCACGGCATGACGCTGGACGTCGCCGCCTGGGCCAGTCCGTGGCGCACCCGCTCGGTGCGCGACAAGGCGGTACTCGCCGGCGGGCTGCTCGTTGCTGCGGTCGCGCTGCCGGCGTGGCCCGGCGGCCTCCTGGCCGGCCTGGCCAGCCTGGTCCTGCTGGTCGGCCCTGCCGGGCTGGGCTGGCGGCGGCTGGGACGGATCTCCTGGCTGCCGCTGGTGTCGATCCTGATCGGGGTCGCGACGGTGGCGGTCTCGGTGAGCTGGGACGGGGGAGTGCGGCTCGCGGTCACCCCTTCGGGCCTGACGACGGCCGGCGGGCTGGCGGGACGCGCGCTGGCCGCCGTCCTGGCCATGTTCCTGCTGGCGGCGACCACCCCGATGGCCGACCTGCTCGCCGGGCTCCGCGCGCTGCGGGTGCCGGATCCGCTGATCGAGATCGCTGCGCTTGTCTACCGGCTGACCTTCGGCCTGCTGGAGAGCCTCGGTTCGATCCACGAGGCCCAGGCCGCGAGGCTCGGCTATGCGACCAGGAGGGCCGCGATGTCCTCGGCCGCGATGGCGAGCACGGCGATCTTCCTGCGCTCCTGGGACCGGGCGAGCCGGCTGGAGGCGGGGCTGGCCGGCCGGGGCTACGAGGACTCACTGCGCACGATCAGCCCGCCGAAGCGGCGCTCGACGGCCTTCCTCGTCGCCAGCCTGGCCCTGATCGGCGCGATCGGCACGGCCGCGGCGGTGTGGGCGGTGGTGGCGCCATGAGCCACCGCAGCCTCTCGGCCCAGGGACTCCGGGTCACCTATGAGCACCACGAGGTACTCTCCGGGGTCGACCTGGCGATCCCCCGGGGGCGTCGGCTCGCCCTGCTGGGCGCCAACGGCTCCGGCAAGACGACGCTGCTGCGGACCCTTGCCGGTTCGATCCGGCCGGACGGCGGCCAGGTCGCGGTGGACGGCGAACCGGTCGACTACGGGCGACGTGGCCTGCGCAAGCACCGCCAGGTCGTCCAGCTGGTGGCGCAGGACCCCGACGACCAGCTGTTCGCCGCCGACGTCTACCGGGACGTCGCGTTCGGGCCGGTGAATCTCGGCCTCCCCGGCGGGGAGGTCCGGCGGCGGGTCGCCGAGGCGCTCTCGCTG
>JAVHXR010000077.1 GCA_031119515.1 Propionicimonas sp. | reverse complement strand
CTTCGGGGGTGTGGGCGAAGTCGACAACCACGTTCGGGGCGCCGTCCGGCAGCGCCACCCGTTGCATCCGCCCGGGCACCGACGCGGTGGCGAAGCCGGGCAGCGCGGCGGCCAGGTCGACGCCGGCGCGGTCGAGCATCGCCGCAGCGGTCAGCGCGTTGGCGGCGTTGAAGTCGCCGACCAGGCCGAGGGTGAGCTCCACCTCACCGCCGGGGGTGGCGAGCCGCAGCCGGCTGGTGCCGTCCGCCCCGGGAACGCGGGACACGATCCGGTAGTCCGCTGCCGGGTCGCTGCCGGTCGTCGTGACCTCGCTGCGACCCTCGGCCCTGAGCTCGCCGACCAGCCGGCGCCCCCACGGGTCGTCGGTGTTGACCACGGCACGCCGCGCGCGCCCACCGAGGAAGAGACTGGCCTTGGCGCGGAAGTAGTCCTCCTGGTCGTGGTGGAAGTCGAGGTGGTCGTGGCCGAGGTTGGTGAACCCCGCGACGTCGAACCGGATCGGATCCACCCGGTGCAGCGCGAGGGCGTGGGAGGAGACCTCCATCGCGACCGCGCGGGCGCCACGCTCGAGCATCACCGCGAGCAGCGCCTGCAGGTCGGGTGCCTCGGGGGTGGTGATCGTCGACCTGGCGGCGGGCAGGGTCTCCCCGCGCAGCCGGAACCCGATCGTGCCGATCGTCGCGACGACCAGCCCCGCGGCGGCCAGCCCGGCCTCGAGCAGGAACGCTGTGCTCGTCTTGCCAGCGGTCCCGGTGACGCCGAGCATCAGCAGCTGCTCGGCCGGCCGGCCGTACAGGTCGGCGGCCACCCGGGCCAGCTCGCCGCGCGGGTCCGCGACCACCACGACCGGGACGCTCACGGACCCGGCCAGGATGCCCGCTCCGGCCGGATCGGTCAGGACGGCGGCCGCGCCTGCCGCGACGGCGGTCGCGGTGAACCGGGCGCCGTGCGTGGTCAGGCCCGGCAGCGCCGCGTAGAGGTCACCGGGCAGCACCCGGCGGGAGTCGAGGCTGACCCCGCCGATGGCGGTCTCCCGCCAGGCTCCCGGCCCGTCCACCACGGCGTCGGCCCCGAAGAGCTCACCCAACGCCAACGGCCCCGCCCGGTGCGGGCGGGGCGGTGCTGGGGAATCGGTCATGGTCGGCACTCCGGCTCAGGGAGCCACCGGAAGCTTCGGCGACTCGGACTTCGACGGTGCCACACCATAGCGGGACAGCGCGAGTTGGAGGATGTCCTGGTAGGCCGGTCCGGCGACGCTGCCGCCGAACGAGCCTCGCTTCGGATTGTCGATCACCACGTAGGCCAGCAGCTGCGGATCCTCGACCGGCCCGACGCCGATCGTCGAGCCGACGATGCCGCTGCGGGAGCCGGTCTTGGTGTTGATCTTCTGCGAGGTGCCGGTCTTGGCGCCGGTCCGGTAGCCGGGCACGACGAAGGTGCCGGCGGAGTTGTTGGTGACCATGGCCTCCATCATCGAGACCAGCTCCTTGGAGGCCTCCTCCGAGATCACCCGGCGCGGCTCCGCGGTCGGGAACTCCTCCACGGTGCCGTCGGCGAGGGTCGTCGAGGCGATGATCCGCGGCTGGTTGTAGATCCCGCCGTTGGTCACCGCCGCCACCGCCGCCGCCTCCTGGATGGCGGTCACGGCGACGGCACTGCCGCCGAAGGCGAGACCGTCGCGGGAGTAGTCCGGCATGTCGGGCCCAGGCAGGATGCCGGCGGACTCGCCCGGCAGTCCGATCCCGGTCTTCCTGCCGAGGCCGAAGGAGGCCAGGTAGCCCTGCAGGTCGGCCTTCTTCATCTTCCGGGCCAGGATGATGGTGCCGATGTTGGACGACTTCGCCAGCACGCCACGGGCGTAGAACTCCTCTGTGCCGTGGCTCCAGGCGTCCTCGACGTAGTCGTTGCCGGACTTGATCCGGCCCGGCACCTCGACCACGTCGGTCGGACGGATGGTGCCGGAGTCGAGCATCGCGGCGAAGGTGAGCACCTTCTGGACGCTGCCCGGCTCATAGACGTCGGTGAGCGCCCGGTTGCCGAGGTCGTCGGGGTCGAACGAGCCGTAGTCGTTCGGGTCGTAGGACGGGAAGTTCGCCAGCGCGAGCACCTCGCCGGTCTTGATGTTCATCACGATCGCGGTGCCCGACTCGGCCTCGGCCACCCGCACCCGGTCGGCCAGAACCTGCTCGACCTGCCACTGCAGCCCGGCATCGATGGTCAGCCGGTAGTCCTGGCCGTTCCGTGCCGGGACCAGCTCGCTCTCCCCCAGCGGGATCTTGCCGTTCGGGGAGGTCTCGTACACCTCGAGCCCGTCGGTGCCGGACAGGGTGGCGTTGAGCGCGAGCTCGAGCCCGCCGGACGCCTTCCCCTCCTTGTTGACGTAGCCCAGGATGTTCGCGGCGAGCTGCCCGTTGGAGTAGCGCCGGGTCGGCGCGCTCTCGCGGTGGAGGCCGATCAGCCCTGCCTCGGACATCGCGGCGCTGAGGTTGGAGTAGCTGGCGGCCGAGACGTTGCGCCCCACGATCGAGTAGCGCTTCCCGGCCAGGGTCAGGCCGGGCAGGTAGTCGGCCGACGTCCCGCCCAGGTGGACGGCCATCAGGTCGGCTATCCGCTGCGCGGCCGTCGCGGCCACCTCCTCGTCCTTGCTCGTCATCGGCTCGTCGAACTTGCCGTTGGTGCGGATCATCTCGGGGTCGGCGATGACGGTCACCGTGGCCTCGGTGAACGCGAGCACGTCGCCGTTGCGGTCGGTGATCTGGCCGCGGAAGGCCGGCAGGTTGCGGGTGACGGTGATCTCCTTGGCCGCCTCCGCGGCGACCGCGTCGGCGTCCACGGCCTGCACCTGCACGGCGCGCCCGGCGGCGAGGGAGAACACCACGGCGATCGCGATCAGCATCATCCGCAGCCGTCCGAGGGTCGGTGCCAGCGGCAGCCGCCGCCAGGGCCGCGGAGCGTTCCGCGCGGGCTGCCGCGGCCGGGTGGACGAACGCGTGGCAGCGGCCCGGTGGGAGGCGGACGAGCGCGCCGGGCGCGGCTTCGGCCGCGCACCGTCGGGCTTGGCGGCCCTGGCCGGCTTGCCGTAGAAGAACCGGTCGAGCGGGCGGCTCACTGGTCCGCCCCGCCCTGGGCGGCCTGCTCCTGGGCCTTCTTCTTCGCCTCCGCCTTCGCCTGCTTCTCCGCCTCGGCCTTCTGCTTGGCCTCGGCCTCCGCCTTCTTCTTGGCCTCGGCCTCGGCCTTCCGCCTGGCCTCGGCGTCGTGCCGCGCCTGCAGTTCGCGCCCTGCCTGCTCCTCGGTGATGTAGCGGACGCTCGGCACCTCGCCGCCCATCACCTTCGACTCCTCGCCGACCACCTTGCCGTCCGGGAGCCGCAGCTGCACCGGGTAGGGGTTCGGCTTCATGCCGAGCTTCTGGGCGGCGACGGCGAGGCTCTGCACCGACCTGGCGGCTGAGGCCCTGGCTTTCAGGTCGGAGAGCTGGTTGGCCAGCGCGGTCGCCTCCGACTGCCGCCGCTGGACGTCGAACGCCTTGTCCTGCAGCATCGTGGTGAGGATCAGTACCCCGACCATGCCGAGACCGAGGACGACAGCGACCACCGCCACGAAGCCGGCCGTCCGCATCTGGCGGCGCGGCGGCAGCACCGGGCGCAGGTTCGGCCGCTGGGGTGCGCGACGTTCCGGCTTGGGGGCGAGCAGCGCGGTCATGCGGCGACCTCCTGGTTGCGGACAACGGCCCGCAGGCGCGCGGAGGCGGCCCTCGGGTTCTCGGCGATCTCTGCCTCGGCGGGACGCTCGGCGCCGCGGGTGAGCAGCCCGAACCGCGCCCTCAGCGCCACCGGGACGTCGGGCAGCCCCGGTGGCACCCGGTCGGCGGACGCGTCGGCGAAGCTTCGCTTGACCAGGCGGTCCTCCCCCGAGTGGTAGGCGAGGACGGCGAGTCGTCCGCCGGGCGCGAGCGCCGCCAGCGCGGCCGGCAGCGCGTCGGCGAGCGAGTCCAGTTCGCCGTTGACGGCGATCCGGAGCGCCTGGAAGCTGCGCTTGGCGGGGTGACCGGACCGCTCCTTGCGCGCGGCCATCGGGATGGCGTCGGTGATCAGTGCGACAAGCTGGGCCGAGGTCTCGATCCTGGCCTCGGCACGTGCGGCCACGATCCGCCGCGCGATCCGGTCGGCGAACCTCTCCTCGCCGTACTCGCGGAGGATCCGGGTGAGTTCCGAGACCCCGCAGGAGTTGACCAGGTCGGCCGCCGTGGGTCCCGCCTCGGCGTCCATCCGCATGTCCAGCGGGGCGTCCGAGGCGTAGGCGAAGCCGCGTTCGGTGGTGTCGATCTGCAGCGACGACAGCCCCAGGTCCATGCAGATCGCGTCGACGGCGGGGGTCTCGTCCTCCTCCAGCACCTCGGACAGCTCGTGGTAGATCGCCTGGTACAGCCGCACCCGGTCGCCGAATCCCGCGAGGTTCCGGCGTGCGACCGCGAGGGCGGCCGGGTCGCGGTCGATCCCGACCAGCCGGGAGTGGGGGCAGGTGGAGAGGACGGCGGCGGCGTGGCCGCCGAGGCCCAGGGTGCAGTCGACGTAGACCGCGCCGGGGTGCTGGAGGGCGGGTGCGAGCAGCTCGACGATTCGGGCGCGCATCACCGGCACATGGGTGGGACCCACCGGATTCACCATCTCGACCCTCTGCGTCTGTTCGGAACGGCTCGTGCACCGGGGTTCCAACCCGGGAGCGCCACCTGGCACCGGGGAAGGTGCGCCAGGGTGTGCCCCTCGGGTTGGAGCCTCGCCGCACGAGCCGGCGGAGCCTGCTGGCCGGGCCAGCTAGTCGACCTCCTCGTCCAGGTCCGCGAAGGCTTCCTCCTGCGCGGCGGAGTACTCCGCCCACTTCGCCGCGTCCCACACCTCGAGGCGGTTGACCGCCCCGATCACGACGATGTCCCTGGCCAGGCCCGCGTAGTTCCGCAGCGACTGCGGGACTGTCACGCGGCCCTGGCTGTCCGGCGATTCGTCGGACGCTCCGGAGGCCACCATGCGCTGGTACTCCCGGACGCGCTGGGACGTGGACGGGCCCGCCGCGGCCCTTTCAACCTCCGCCTGGAACACCTCGGTGGGCCAGATCGCCAGGCACCGCTCCTGCTGCCTGGTGATGACCAGCCCGTGGCCGAGTTGCTCCCGGAACTTCGCCGGAAGGATGAGTCGTCCCTTTTCGTCGAGTTTCTGCGTGAAGGTGCCCAGAAACATGGGTTCCTCCTCCGCGTCGCTCCACTTTCCACCACAATACTCCACATTCCTCCACTCGAGGCAAGACCTGTCGCCACCTCCGCGGGTTCGAAGCTCCACCACGGCGGCGCTGGCGGGTCACGTAGGGTGGAGCCAGCCAAGCGGGAGGGGACAGCGGTGGAGGTCGGGGTCGCATCCACGAACGAGGTGACGACCGTCCAGGAGACGGCGGCGGCGATCCACCGGGCGGTGGGTACCGTGATCGACGGCAAGGACGAGGCGATCCGGCTCGCGATCACGGCCCTGATGGCCGAGGCCCACCTGCTGATCGAGGACGTGCCCGGCGTCGGCAAGACGATGCTCGCCCGCGCTCTGGCCCGGTCGATCGACGCCCGCGCCAGCCGGATCCAGTTCACCCCCGACCTGTTGCCGAGCGACATCACCGGGGTGTCGGTCTTCAACCAGCACACCACCGACTTCGAGTTCAAGCCCGGCGGGGTGTTCGCCCACGTGGTGATCGCGGACGAGATCAATCGCGCCTCGCCGAAGACGCAGTCCGCCCTGCTGGAGGCGATGGAGGAGCGCCGGGTCAGCGTGGACGGCACCACCCATCCGCTGCCCCGCCCGTTCGTGGTGGTGGCCACCCAGAACCCGATCGAGATGGAGGGCACCTACCCGCTGCCCGAGGCCCAGCGCGACCGCTTCGGCCTGAGGCTGGACATGGGCTACCCGAGCGCCCAGGCCGAAGTGGCGATGCTCGACCACCACGGCGAGTCCGAGCCACTCGACCTGCTGCGGCCCGTCACCGACGCCGAGACCGTGAACCGGTGCATCGCGGCCATCCGCAGAGTCTTCGTCCACCACGCCGTGAAGGACTACCTGGTGGCGATCGTCGCCCGCACCCGCGAGCTGCCGGACGTCCGGCTCGGGGCGTCCCCTCGCGCCAGCCTGCAGCTGATGCGCGCGGCGAAGGCGCAGGCCGCGATCGACGGCCGCAACTACGTCACCCCCGACGACATCCAGGACCTGGCCGCCCCCACCCTCGCCCACCGCGTCACGCTGAGCCACGAGGCCCAGCTCGGGCGGCGCACCGTGGCCGACGTGGTCGCTGCCGCGGTCGCCGACATCCCGTTGCCGCAGCGCCAGGCCTGACGATGGCCAGCCGGTCCCGCACCGCCACCACCCGCCGCCGGCGGGTGCCGGGGCCGGGCCTGACCCTGCAGGGCTGGGTGACCCTGGCCGGCGGTGTGGCCTGGAGCGTGGTCGCGTGGCTGACCGGCCAGCGGGACCTGATGTGGCCGGGCATCTTCCTGATCGCGCTGCCGCTGTCGGGCTGGCTGCTGCTGGCCGCCGGCGCGGGCCGGCCGGACCTTGCCCGCACGGTCACCCCGCGCGAGGCGGCGGCCGGGGAGGAGGTGGTCAACCGGCTGGTGATCGACACCGACGGCTTCGGCCTGGGGGCTGTCGCCAGCTACCACGACGAACGCTCCCCCGCCCTGCGCGGCCCGGCCGACGCCACCTTCCCGGTGGCCTTCGGGCCGGGACGGCACCGGGTCGACCAGCGACTCACCCCGGCCTGGCGCGGCCGCCACCGCCTCGGGCCGCTTCACCGCAGCGTGGTCGACGCGCTGGGCCTGGCCAGGTCGGGACGGGTGCTGCCCGGGACGATCGAGGTGCTCGCGCTTCCCGCCGTCCACCCCCTCGAACCACTGCGGGAGGCGTCCGGCCTTGGCACCGCGATGGACTCGGCCGTCCTGCGCACCAGCCTCGTCGGACAGGACGACGTGATGGTCCGGGAGTACCTGCCCGGCGACGACGTCCGCCGGATCCACTGGCGTTCGACCGCCCGCACCGGCGAACTGATGGTGCGGCGGGAGGAACGTGCCTGGGACCCCAGTGCCGCACTGCTGCTGGACAACCGGGCCGGCGCGTTCAGCTCGGCTGTCCCGGAGCGCCGGTTCGAGTGGCTGGTGTCGGCGGCCGCCTCCATCTCGGTCCACCTGCTCGGCCACGGCTTCTCGGTGTCTGTGATGGACACCGACGCCGCCGGGGCCGACCCCGCCAACCGGCAGTCGCAGAGTGCCCGGACGATCCTGCGGCGACTCGCTGCGGTGGAACTCAGCCACACCGGCGACCTGGCGCGGGCCGTGGCGGCCTCCCCGACCGGTGTCCGCGGCCAGTTGCTGATTGCCCTGCTCGGCAGGCTCGACGTGGCGGACGCCGGACTGCTCGCCGAGGCCCGCCGGGACCACCGCTCCTGCTGGGCGGTCCTGCAGCAGCCCGCCGAGCCGGCACCGGACGCGCTCCGGCTGCTCGAGGCGGCCGGCTGGAGGTGTCTCGTGCTGCCGCCCGGCGCGACCGTGCCGGAGGCCTGGCAGGCGCTCGGCGAGGTGACCGCGTGAGACCCGTCGAGCGCCTGACCCTCGCCCTCGTCGTGGCGAGCCTGCTCGCAGCGGTCCCCCTGTTCCCGCTCACCCAGGACCGGCTCTACCTGGGGCTGACCCTCGCGCTGACCGGGGGCAGCGCCCTGCTGGCGACGCTCGCGCGGCGGCTGCGCCTTGCCGACGCGGTCGCGCGGCTGGCGATGCTCGTGCCGGGGGCCCTGCTCGTGGTGCTGCTCTTCGACCGGTTGCCGGACCTGCTCTCCGACACCACGACCTTCGTGGCCGAGTCCTTCGCGCCGATGGCTCCCCACCCGGGGTTCCGGCTGCTCAGCGCGGTCATGCTGTGGCTGCTCTTCCTGGTGACCGAGGCGGTGGCGGTCGGGTTCGCCCGGCCGGGCTGGACGTTCCCGGTGCTCGTGCTCCCCTACCTCGTGCCCTCCATCGTGCTCCCGGACGAGACCAGCCCGGGCTTCCTCGCGCTGGCCACCGCCGGCTACGTGATCGTCCTCGGCACCGCGGTCTACAACCGGTTCGCGGCCGAGAGCACCGGCCCGGGGATGCGGCGGGGGGTGAGCCTCGCCGCCGTGGCCTCGCTGCTGGCGGCCTGGACCCTCACCGGGATCGCCTCCGTCGTGGTGCCGGAACGGTCATCGGCCGTCCTCGACCCCGGCCAGCTGAACACCTCCGTGCAGCTCGGGGACCCTACCGTCGACCTGATCCGGAACCTCCGCTCGCCGTCGAACCGCGTGATCATGACCTACCGGCCCTCCGACGGCAACGGACGCTACCTGAGGCTGGCGGCCCTGCCTGCGTTCGACGCCGCCGGCTTCCACCTGGTGGCGACCGACCTGATGCCCGGGCCGATCGGCAGCCCGCAGGGGCTCGACGAGCGGCCGGCCACGGTCGACCTCGACGTCCTGGTGCGTGACTTCGGCAGCGAGTGGCTTCCGGTTCCCTGGGTGCCGCTGTCGTTCTCGGCGGCGGGCGAGTGGCGTTTCGACCCCGAGACGCTCTCGATCGTCTCGGTCGGCGACAACCGCAAGCTCGCGACCCGTTTCCTGCAGTACTCCGTCACCAGCTGGGACCTCCGCCCCGAGCGGGACGAGATCGCCGCCGCGGCCGCCGGGGATCCCGGGGACGAAGGCCTCACCCTCGACCTGCCACCGGAACTGGACCCCGAGGTGGTGGCGCTGGCCGGCCAGGTTGCCGCCGGCGCCACCACGGACGGCGAACGGGTCCTCGCGCTGCTGGCATGGCTCAGGTCCGACGAGTTCACCTACTCCACCCAGATCGTCGACGGCAGCACGATGGAGACCGTCAGCGACTTCCTGCTGTCGTCCCGCACCGGGTACTGCGAGCAGTTCTCCGGTTCGATGGCGATCCTCGCCCGCGCGCTCGGGATCCCTTCCCGGGTCGTGGTCGGCTTCCTGCCCGGTGTCGAGACCCCGGACGGCTTCGACGTCTCGGTCAGGGACATGCACGCCTGGACGGAGGTCTACCTCGACGGCCTCGGCTGGGTCGCCTTCGACCCGACCCCGAGCGGCGCGCCCGGGGTGGCGCCGGTGCCGAGCTCCAGCCCGACCCCGTCCCCGACGGCGACCCCGTCGGCCTCGGCGAGCGCCCGGCCGTCCCCGACTCCGACGACCTCGCGGCCGGCTCGCCCCGGTGGCGGAGGCGCGCTCCCCGCGCTGCCCGCCTGGGCCGGCGGCCTGCTCGCCCTGCTCGCGCTCGGCGCGGTCC
>JAVHXR010000076.1:6697-9360 GCA_031119515.1 Propionicimonas sp. | reverse complement strand
TCCTCGCGGCGACAGATCTCGAGGATCTCCGGACGGCGGGCCGCCGAGAGCGTCCACCACCAGGTCGACCACCCGGGCACGGCGGCGCAGGTTGATGGCGTCGATCTCGCGCAGGAAGGCGACCGACTCTCCCGTGCCGAGCTCGTCGGCGCGGGCCTGGAACGCCCTGATGTCCTTGGGCAGGCACCCTCCGCCGAATCCGACGCCGGCGTTGAGGAACCTTCGCCCGATCCGGTTGTCGAAGCCGATCGCGTCGGCGAGCTGGGTGACGTCGGCGTCCACCACCTCCGCGATCTCGGCCATCGCGTTGATGAAGCTGATCTTGGTGGCGAGGAACGCATTCGCGGCGACCTTCACCAACTCCGCGGTCTGGTAGTCGGTCACCACCAGCGGGGTGCCCGCGGCCAGCGCGGTTGCGTACACCTCGTCGAGGGCGGCCTTGGCCGCTCCGGCGGCGGCCGGGTCGGCAGGCAGGCCGTACACCAGCCGGTCCGGTTCGACGGTGTCCTTCACCGCGAAGCCCTCCCGCAGGAACTCGGGGTTCCACGCCAGGATCGCACCGGGCACCGCCTCCGCCACCCGGGCGGCCAGCCGGGCGGCGGTGCCGACCGGGACGGTCGACTTGCCCACGACCAGGTCGCCGTGGCGAAGGTGCGGCAGCAACGACTCCAGGGCGGCGTTGACATAGGTCAGGTCGGCGGCGTGGGAACCCTTGCGCTGCGGCGTGCCGACCCCGACGAAGTGCACGGCACTGCCCTCGACGGCGGCGATGTCGGTGCTGAACCGGAGCCGTCCGGAATCCCGTGCCTCGGCCAGGATCTCGGGCAGGCCGGGTTCGTAGAACGGCACCTCGCCGCGCTGCAGGGCCTCGATCTTGGACGCGTCGACGTCGACGCCGACCACCTCGTGGCCCAGCTGGGCCATCGCCGCCGCGTGGACGGCACCCAGGTAGCCGCATCCGATCACCGAGAGCTTCACCGGCTCCCCCTTCGCCTCGAGGCTGCCCGCGCATCGGGGCAGACCGGCTCCCCAGCGTAGTGGGTGAGCGCCGGCGCGGCAGCGGTGCGGCGGCCGGCAGTACGCTGGCCCTGCCATCGCCTACCGCAGCCGAGCCGGGGACTCCATGCCGCCAGACGACACCGCGCCGCCGGGGCCGGACGCCCCCGCGTCGTCCGAGCCTCCCGCCGCGCCGCCCGCAACCGGCGCCGACGCGCCAGCCGCACCTGCCGCCCGCGGCCGGCGTTGGCCGCGGATCGTGCTGTGGGGCGTCGCAGGGGTGCTGCTCGCAGGGGTCGCACTCGGCGCCTGGCTCGCCGTCGACGCGCTGCGGGCCCGGGATGCCCTGGAAGAGGCGGCGGACGCGGTGCGGCTGGTCGTCGACGACCTCCAGGACGACCCCGCCGCCGCCCAGGCGGCGGTGGCTGGGCTGCAGGACGCCGCCGGCCGCGCCGCCGACGCGACCTCCGGCCCCCACTGGACGATCGCCGGCTGGTTGCCGTGGATCGGCGACGACACCCGGGCGCTGCAGACCATCACCCGCTCGGTGGACACGCTCGCGACCTCCGCACTGCCCCCGCTGGTCACGGTGGCCGGCAGCGTGACGCCCGAGCAGCTCGCGCCCAGGGACGGCCGCCTCGACGTCTCGGCGCTGGCCGCGGTCGCGGGGCCGGTCGGCACCGCCGACCAGACGATCGGGGCACTCCAGGCCGAGGTTGCCGGCATCGACCGCTCGGGGCTGGTCGGTCCGCTCGCGGAGGCGACCGACCGGTTCGCCGGCGAACTCGCCAAGGCACGGGGTGTGACCTCGGCAGCGGCTGCCGCCACGGCGCTGTTGCCGCCGCTGCTGGGGGCAGACGGCCCCCGCGACTGGATCGTGCTCGCCCAGAACAACGCCGAGACCCGCGCCACCGGCGGCATCCCCGGAGCGCTCACCCACCTGCGCGCCGCGGACGGCCGGCTCACGATCCTCGGCCAGCGCACGGCCGGCGACTTCGGGCCGTACCCCGAGCCGGTCCTGCCGCTCACAGACGACGAACTCAGGCTGTTCGGCACCAAGCTCGGCCGCTACCTGCAGGACGTCAACTTCACCCCCGACTTCCCCCGCACCGCCGAGCTCGTCCGCGCGATGTGGCAGGAGGCCGACGGCACCGCCATCCAGAACGTGGTGTCGCTCGACCCCGTGGCGCTACAGACCCTGCTCGCCGCCACCGGCCCGGTCGCCTTCCGCGATCCGCTCGGCGCAACCGTGACCCTGGGCGGGGACAACGCAGCGTCCTTCCTGCTCTCCGGGGTGTACGCCGCCTACGACAGGCAGGAGGTCCAGGACGCGGTCTTCGCACTGGCCGCGCAGGCCGTCTTCGCCCGCCTGATGTCAGGCGATGTCGACCCCGCCGCCCTGCTGCGGGCGGTCTCGGAGGTCGCCTCCCAGGGCCGGTTGATGGTCTGGTCCGCCGATCCGGGCGAGCAGCAGCAGCTCGAGAGCGCGGGGATCGCCGGGGCGCTCCGCGGCGCCGTCCCGGCCGGGACGTCGACCGCACCCGAGATCGGGGTGTTCGCCAACCTGACCACCGCATCGAAGACCGGCTACTACCTCGACCTCGCCGCAGGCGTCACGACGGTCGCGGAGGCGGCCGACGGCTCGCGGGAGCTGGAGGTCAGGGTGA
>JAVHXR010000076.1:0-6687 GCA_031119515.1 Propionicimonas sp. | reverse complement strand
GGCCGGGGTCGAGCCCGGCGAGCTCGTCGCCCGTCAGGGTGAGCCTGACCAACCGCCTGCGCCCTGGCGAGATCGACGCCCTGCCCGCGCACGTCACCTGGGGGGCCCCGAAGGACGGCTCGATCCGGGTCAACCTGACCGTCTACGCCCCGGCCGGAGGCACCATCGAGCCGGCCTCTCCGGAGATCTCCGGGATGCAGGTGCAGCACGACGGCCTGGCGGTCAGCGGCGACCTGGTCCGGCTACCGGCCGGCGAGACCCTCGAGTTCGCGTGGCGGGTCACCACCGCACCGGGCCAGGGCGCCGAGCCGGTGCTACGAGTCACCCCGGGCGCCCGAAACCCCTGACCGCACGCACCTGACGACCACCAGGTGCGCAATTCAGCCCATCCGTGCCGTGGGCTGCGCCGGTGCCCCCGGTGTAGGCTCGCTGTGAGGCAGCGCTGGGGGGCGGTGCCTGAGTCTGCAGACTCGGAAGCTTGGGGGGAGCACCATGAATCTGCGCGTCCTTGGGATCGCCGCGGCATCGGCCGCCGTTCTCGCCTTCACCGCATCGACTGCTGCGGCGGCGCCGGACCAGAACGACATCTATCCGCCGTCGGAGTACTGCGACATCACCGCCAGCCCGACCAAACTCCAGGTCGGCGGCACGACGAAGGTCACGCTGACCGATGCGCCGAACACCAAGACGACGCTGACGGTGACGTCGACGTCCGCCTCGAACGGCTCGATCCAGATCGCTGGCGTCCAGTCCCAGTCGCGGACCACCAACGCCGACGGCAAGGCGACCTTCTCGGTCACCCTGAACGCCGAGGGGAACTACTCCCTCGACGCCAGCATGGCGACCGGCGAGATCTGCGCGCTCAGCGTCCGGGTGCTGCCCGAATCCGGTGAGGAGGGTGTGCTCGGCACCGAGGACGAGGTCTCCGACGCCGCGACCCTGGCCTTCACCGGCGCCAACACCGTGCCCTATCTCGCCGCCGCGGCGGCCCTGGCCGGGCTCGGCGCCGCCGGTGTGGCGCTCTCGCGTCGACGGAGGCACAGCTAACGATCGGCTGGGGCTGGTCGGTCCTGGCGGCAGCGCTGCTCGGACTGGCCGGCTGCGGCTCCGGCGTGCCCGCGACCACCCTTGCTGTCGCGACGGCCGACCCCGGCGACTACGCCGAGGCGCTCTTCGCCGAAACCAACCGGCTCCGCGTCGAACGCGGCCTGGCCGAGTTCGAGCCATCCGACTGCGCCCGTGAGGCTGCCCTGGCCCGCACCCGCGAGCTGGTCGGAAGGCCGCTCGTGCACGCCTCCCTGGCGGGAGTCATCGCCGCGTGCGCACCGCCGTCCGCGACAGCGGGCGAGAACCTGAGCCGCGCCGAGGCGTCGCCCGCAGAGGTGGTGGCCGCGTGGCTGGCCTCGCCCGGCCACGCCAACAACCTGCTCAGCCCGCAGCTCGCCGCCGCGGGGGTCGGCTGCGTCGCCGACACCGTCGGCGGGCGAACGATGGTGCTGTGCTCGGAGGTCTTCCTCGGCTGACGCCCGCGTCAGCCTTCCACGGAAAAGCGGCCGCCAGGCGCCCGCCGCCCCAGCCGATACCGTTGGGCCATGCCAGGATTCCGGCCGTTCCGTGCGCTCCGCTACCCCGCAGGCACCGCGTTGGAGGCGGTGATCGCACCGCCGTACGACGTCCTCTCCGACGTCGACGTCGCAGAGCTCGCCGGGCGCGACCCGCACAACATCGTCCATGTCGACGTGCCGACGGGCGGGGAGGATCGCTACCGGGTCGCGGCCTCGACCCTGGCCGAGTGGACCCGGACGGGTGTGCTGGCGCGGGACGAGGAACCGTCCCTGACGATCTACCGGATGCGGTTCACCGATCAGGCCGGCACTGCACGGTCGATCGTCGGCGTGCTCGGGGGCCTCGAGGTGATGCCCTACGGCACCAGCGGCGTGCTGCCGCACGAGCGGATCACCCCCAAGGCCTCGACCGACCGGCTCGACCTCACCCGCGCCACCGCCGCCAACCTCTCGCCGGTATGGGGGCTGTCCCTGGCGGGCGGGCTCACCGCGGCGCTCGCCGCACCCGGCGAACCGGTCGGCGCACTCACCGTCGAGGGCGTGGATCACGTGGTCGAACGGGTCACCGACCCCGCCAGGATCGACGCCATCGCCGCGATCCTCGCCGCCGACGACATCCTGATCGCCGACGGCCACCACCGCTACGGCGTCTCCCAGCAGTACCGCGACGAGGTCCGTGCCGCCACCGGCCGCACCGACACCGACGCCGAGTTCACCCTCGCGTTCGTCAACGAGCTGGTCGAGGACCAGCTCAGCATCGAGGCGATCCACCGGGTGTACACCGGGACAACCTTCGACGAGCTCCGCACCGGCCTGGCAGGGAGCTTCGACCTCGAACCGGCGCCCGAGCCGCGGCCCGAGCTCCTGGCCCGGATGGTCGAGCTCGGCCGGCTGCTGCTGATCGCCCCGGACGGCAGTGCCCAGTGGCTGATCCCGCGCGCCGGCGCCTTCGACGGCGTCCGTGCCCTCGACGGCGCCTACCTCGAACACGCCCTGGCCGGGTCGGCGGCCCAGGTGGACTACCAGCACGGCCTGTCCGAGCTGGTGGAGCGGGTCACCTCCGGCGGTGTCACGGCGGGGGTCGCGATCCGCCCGACCTCGATCGCCGAGATCGAGCGGACCGCCCGCGAGGGCCTCCTGATGCCGCCGAAGTCGACCTTCTTCACCCCGAAGCTGCGGACAGGGTTCGTGATCCGTCCGACGCAACCGCTGCCCTCCTGAGGACTCCCGCCGGCCTCCCGGCCGCCTCTAGGCCTGCTCGTCCTCGACCTGGTGGTGGTCGAGGTTGACGGTGCCCCGCTTCCAGTAGCCGTCCACGTCGACCCGGTCGGGCGGCAGCCCGAGCTCCCGGCGGAGGTAGCGGCGGACCGGCTTGACGAGCGTCGCCTCGCCGGCGGCGAAGGCGAACCAGTCGTCGTGCCCGGGCACCGCCACGGCGCGGACCGCGGTCGCGAGGTCCTCGCCACGATCCCGCCGCACCCACTGGACGGCGATGCCCGCGGCGCCTTCGAGGCGCTGCTGTTCGGCGGCATCCGCAACCTCGACGAGTGCCACCCCGCGCGCCGTCCCCGGCAGTTCCTCGATGAAGCGCGCCACCGCCGGGAGCGCGGTCTCGTCGCCGGCGACGAGGTACCAGGCGTGGCCGGACGGGTAGTGGACGTGCCCGCGGGGCCCGAGCACGCCGACCGGGTCGCCGGCCTGCGCAACGCCTGCCCAGGCGCCGCCGATCCCGTGCGGATGGAGCACGAAGTCGAGGGTGAGCTCCCGCCGGCCCGGATCCCACGCCCGGACGGTGTAGTCGCGATACAGGGGTGCCGGCCCGGTCGCGTCCTGGTGCCAGGCATCGTCGTGGACCCGCGGCATGACGACCTCGCCGCCGGTCAGGTCGTCGCCACCGGGACGCGGGAAGAACACCTTGACGTGGTCGGCGCAGGCCATCGGCTGCCACGGAAAGCCCTCGGCGAGGTCCTCGCCGGCCAGGACGATGCGCCGCATCCGTGGCGTGACGGTCTCGCTGCGGACGACCCGCAGCAGGCGGCGTCCGAGCGGGATCTGCTCGATCCGGGGGCCGGATTCGGTCTTCGACATTCAGTGTTCCTCTCGACAGCCGGGACTGCATGGGTGGGGGACGTGGCGGCAGCGGGGTCTCGACCCGGCGGCCGGTTCGGGGCTCTCGGCGGGGCCGTCCCGACAGCGCGGGCGTTCACAGTGCGTCCAGCCCGGCGAACAGGCCGTCGGTCCACCAGGCGTAGTCGTGCCCGCCGGACCACAGCTCGTGGCTGACCGCCATCCCGGCCCCGTCGGCCCGGTCGGCGAAGACCCGCGACAGCGGCCCGAGTTCGTCCTCCTCGGTTCCCGCCTGGACGTGGACCCGCCCGGTGGCCCTCCCCATCCCCCTCACGAGGTCCCCCGGCTCCAGGGTGAAGCGCGGCAGGTCGCGCCCCTCGACGTACTGGAAGGACGCCGACTGCACGATCGCGCTGCCCACGAGATCGGGCCGCAGCACGACGAGCCCGGCCGCGGCCAGCCCGCCGAAGCTCTGGCCGGCGGCGATGACCGCACCCGGCCCGAGCGCCGCGTCCGTGGCGTCCCGGACGGCCGGGAGCAGCTCCGCGGCGACGAGGTGTGACACCAGGGCCGGCCGCGGGAGGAGTCCGGCCCGTTCGACGGGAGTGCCGGAGCCGATCAGCACCACCGCCAGGCCGGGCTCGGCCCGGTGCGCGAGGGCGGCGGAGAGGGCCAGGGCCAGCCAGTTCTCGGCGTCGAAGAGGAGCAACACCCTGGTCACCCGCCCGGGCGGCGCCAGCAGCCAGGCGGGGTGGCGGGTGGCCAGCCGAACCGGCGGGTAGGCGCGCACCGGGTCGCCGCGCCGGGCGGCGGCCCAGGCCGGGTGCTGCCGGCTGCGCGGCATCCGGAGCACGCTGGACTGGCCGCCGAGCGGGTTGGGCAGGCGCTCGGGACAGCCGGGGTCTGGCAGCCCGGCCCCGTGCACTGCCAGCCAGCCAGGCCGGGTACGTCCGGCGTCGTCGGCGATCCGTGGCATCACCGCGATCCGGTAGCTCGCCGCGAGCGTGTCCGCCAGCGCGAAGCCGACCTGCCACACGTCCCCGCCGACCCGCCGGAACCGGGCCGGCGCGACGTTCTCGCGGTGCCGGTCGGTCACCGAGTTGAGGTGGACGATCGCCTCCCTGCCGGGCTCCCCGCGCCACAGGAAGTGGACGGCGCGAACCCCCGGCGCCACCTCGTCGCCGAGCAGCGGCGTGACGGCGTTCCGCTCCCAGAAGCCGCCGGAGGCAGCCTCGGCCACCAGCGGCCCGGCCGGGACCCGGAACGGCACCCCCTCGGCGTCGGTCGGGGTCCGCCGCGGGACCTCCGGCGTCACGTCGTCCCCAGCGGGAGCACGAGCGGCGCCCCCGAGACAGGGTCGGGAATCACCCGGCAGGCGAGCCCGAACGCGTACTCCACCAGCTCTGCGGTGACGACGTCGGGGGGTGCGCCGTCGCCTGCTACCGCTCCCTCCCGCATCAGGATGAGGCGATCGGCGTACCGCGCCGCCTGGTTGAGGTCATGGAGGACCGCGACGATCGTGACCCCGCGCTCCCGGTTCAGCCTCCGGCAGAGCTCGAGGACGTCGATCTGGTGGGCGATGTCGAGGAAGGTGGTCGGTTCGTCGAGCAACAGGATCGAGGTCTGCTGCGCCAGCAGCATGGCGATCCAGACCCGCTGCGCCTGGCCACCTGACAGCTCCCGCACCGGCCGCCCGGACAACCCGGTCAGCCCGGTCACGTCGAGGGCCTCGCGAACCGCGGCCTCGTCCGCCGCCGTCCAGGTCTGGAACAGCCGCCCGTGCGGCGTGCGTCCCCGGGCGACCAGGTCGGCCACCGCGATGCCGTCGGGCGCGATCGAGCTCTGCGGCAGGAACCCCAGCTCCCTGGCCACCGCGCGCGGCGGGACCGAGCGGATCGGGGTTCCGTCCAGCAGCACCTCGCCCGCCCCCGGGGCGATGACACGGGCGAAGGCGCGGAGGAGGGTCGACTTGCCGCAGCCGTTCGGCCCGATGATCGCGGTGAAGGAGCCGTCGCGGATCGCGAGGTCGAGCCGCTCCGAGACGAGCCTGGCGCCGTAGCCGAGGGACGCCTGCCGGGTCTCGAGCCGGGCGCGGCGGGGCGTCATCGCCGTCCCCTGCCGTCGGCGCGGGCCTCCCGCACGAGCAGCCAGATCAGGTAGGAGCCGCCCAGGCAGATCGTGACCAGCCCGACCGGGACCGGCCGGGCGAACGCCGCGATGACCAGGCTCACCAGCTGGGCGCCGCCGAGGAGTACCGCGCCCATCGCCGCAGCCGCTGTCAGGCTCGTCCCGCCCGCCCCGGTCAGCCGGCGCGCCAGTTGCGGGGCGACCAGGGCGACGAACCCGATCGGTCCCGCGGCAGCGGTCACCAGGGCGGTGCTCGCCACTCCGGTGGCGACCAGCGCGAGGCGGCTGCGGCCCACCCGGACGCCGTGCGTCACAGCGGTGTCGTCGCCGAGTTCGAGGGCCCTCAGCGCCGGCGCCAGCACAGCGCACGCCAGGCCGATCCCCACCGCCACCACCAGCGACGGCACCATGCTCGCCCAGGACACCCTGCTGATCGATCCTGCGCCCCACACCCCTACCTGGATCGCGTCCCTGGCATCCGCCCGCGTCATCAGGTAGGTGCTGGCCGCGCCGAGACACCCGGCCACCGCGATCCCGACGACGATCAGCCGGAAGCCCTGCACCCCCCTGCGGTAGGCGAGCAGGTAGACGGCGAACGCAGTGGCGAGCCCGCCCAGGATGGCCGCTGTCGCGATCGTCCAGTACTGCTGCACCCCGAACACCAGGACCACCACGACGACGGTGGTGTACGCACCGGCGTCGAAGCCGATGACGTCGGGTGAGCCGAGCGGGTTCCTCGTCAGCGACTGGAAGATCGCGCCGCCGAGTCCCAGCAGCGCGCCGAACGCCACCGCCGCGACCGCGATCGGCAGCCGCCACTCCAGCACCACCATGGTGGCGAACTCCGGTGCGCTCCCGGTGAACGCGCCGACGACCTCGGCGACCGAGACCGGGTAGTCGCCGAAGAAGATCGCCACCACCGCGAAGC
>JAVHXR010000075.1 GCA_031119515.1 Propionicimonas sp. | reverse complement strand
GTGTACGCCTACTCGGAGAACTTCATCCTGCCGATCAGCCACGACGAGGTGGTCCACGGCAAGGGGTCGATGGTCAACAAGATCCCGCAGGACACCTGGCGCCAGTTCGCCACCCTGCGGGCGTTCTACTCGTTCATGTGGGCCTTCCCGGGCAAGAAGCTGCTGTTCGCGGGCTGCGAGTTCGGGCAGCGCTCCGAGTTCAACGAGGCGGTCAGCCTGGAGTGGTGGGTCTCCGACCTGTGGGGCCACCGCGGCCTGCAGCGGATGATCAAGGACCTCAACGACCTCTACCGCGCCCACCCTGCGTTGTGGGAGCTCGACAGCGACCCGGCAGGGTTCCGCTGGCTGAACGCCGACGACGCGAGCGGGAACACCTACTCGTGGACGCGGACCGACAGCTCTGGCCAGACCTTCGCGGTGGTGACGAACTTCTCCTCCGAGCCCTGGACGCGCTATCGGCTGGGGCTGCCGCAGGCCGGGGTGTGGACCGAGGTGTTCAACTCCGACGCCGGGGTCTACGACGGTTCGGACGCGCACGGCAACCTCGGCCGGGTGGTCGCCGAGGCGGAGGCCTGGAACGGCCTGCCGGCCAGCGCGACGATCGTGGTTCCACCGCTGGGGGCGGTCTACCTCCGCTACGACGGCGAGGCATGATCCGCGACGAGTTGCCGGTCACCGTCGGGTTCGGTGGCGTGGCGTGGGCCGACTTCGCCGGCGACGACAGCCCTCAGCGCTACGACCTGCTGCTGGTCGCCACCCAGCGGCGGGCGTTCGCCGACCCGGCCGTGCGGCGGCTGGAGATCAGCGTGTCCGCCCTCGACCGGCCCCGGCGGCGCGCGCTGCACCGGGCGGGGTTCCGGCTGGAGGCGGTGCGGCGCGCCCGCTGGATCGGGCCGTCCGGCGACCCCGAGGACGAGGCCGGCTACGCCCTGCTGCGGGAGGACCGGTCCGCCGGTCCGGAGGGATTCTCGGCGGTGATGAACTCGGTGACACCGCGGAAGCGGGCGATCTCCCATGTCCTGCTGACCGATGAGGCTGGCCGGGTGTGCACCCTGGAGACCTCGTTCAAGCGGGAGTGGGAGCTTCCGGGCGGCATTCTGAACCCGGGCGAGTCCCCGCGTGCCGGCGCGATCCGCGAGGTCCGGGAGGAGCTCGGCTACCGGATCAGCGTCGGACGGCTGCTCGTCGTCGACTGGCTCGTGCCCTACCTCGGGTGGGAGGACGCCCTCGAACTCGTCTTCGACGCCGGAACCCTGAACCCGCGGTCGGCGGCGATGCTGCGCCCGGACCTGCAGGAGATCCGCGCCGTCCACTGGCTGGAGCCCGAGGCCTCGATGGCCGCGATGGCGCCCTACGCCCGCGGGCGGGTCGCGGCCGCCCTGGAGGCCCGTGCCGCCGGCCGGACGGCATACCTGGAGGCCGGCGCGGTCATCTCCTGACGCCGTCGGCGATCGCCGAGGGTGGCGCAAGTGCGGACGGCCGCCCGTCCGACCGCGGGTGGTCCACACTGTCGGGGTGGAGATACAGATCGATGGGGACGCGATCCGCCTCGGCCAGCTGCTCAAGTTCGCCGGGCTCGTCGGCGACGGCGGTGAGGCGAAGCTGCTGATCGCCAGTGGGGCGGTCAGCGTCGACGGTGAGCCCGAGCTCCGCCGGGGGCGGCAGGTCGCGGTCGGCTCGCGGGTCGAGGTCGACCTGCCACAGGGACGCCGCCAGCTCCGCGTCGTCCGACAGGACTGACAGCCGGCGGGGGTCGCCCGCCTACAGCCAGCGCCTTCCCTTCAGCAGCCCGAGCAGGTGGTCGATGACGGCGGGGTCGGCTCGGAGCCCGTTGTGCTCGTACTCGCTGGTGACCCAGGTGCGGCAGTCCGGAAGCAGCGCGGCAGTCTCCAGCGAGTACTCGAGCGGGACGAACGCGTCCCCGGCGTACACCGAGGCCGCCACCGGCACCTCGGCCTCGGCGAGGCGTTCCGGGAAGTACAGCTGGTTCCACTCGTGCGCGGCGAGGAGGTCCGCCGCGTCCGCGAACGGTGCCAGCTCCACGTCCTCGGTGAAGAGCGTGCGGTGCAGGTGCTCGCCACCGAGCAGCGTCGTGTCCTCGCGGACGCGGTCGGGCATCGTCCGGTCGGCCGACCAGTTGGTCGCCACGCCGTCGGCGTAGCTCGACTCGTGCAGCACCGCGTAGAGCGGGTTGCGTCCGGCGAACGGCAGGGCGGCAGCAAGGTCATGGGCGAAGGCCGACGACCGCTCGTCGAGTTCGAACAGGTAGTGCAGCTGCTCGGCGCCCCCGGAGACACCCAGCCGGATGCCGAGGGTGCGGAACCGGTCGGGCGAGACGCGGTCGCCGTTGGGCAGGCTGATCTCGCCGCGGGCGCACAGCTCGCTGAGCTGCCGAACCCGGGCGCGGTCGCCCGGGAACCGGCGGTAGTAGGCCTCGGACTTGCCGATCATGATCTGCCAGGTGGCGGAGTAGATGTCGTCGACGGGACGCCGGACCGCGCTCAGCCCGCCGGTGATGATCGCGCCGGCGAGGGATTCGGGGCGGATCGAGAGGTAGTGCAGTGTGGTGAACCCGCCGAAGGACTGGCCCAGGACGGTCCACCGCGGGACGCCGAGCGCCTCGCGCACCCGCTCGCAGTCGTGCACGATCTCGTCGGCCCGGAAGTGGCTGAGATAGCCTGCCTGGCCCGCGGCGTCGAGTCCCGCCAGCGGTCCGGCCAGGTGCGCCCTCGGGCCGTCCCCAGCCCGGACCACGCGGGACGCGACAGGCGTCGACCGCCCGGTTCCGCGCTGGTCGAGCATCACCACCTGGTACTCCTCGAGCAGCCTGGGAAGCCACGGCGGCGCACCGGCAAGGCTCGGGCGCGGCGCCTCGCTGCCCGGACCGCCCTGGAGGAACACGACGTAGGGCTTCGCACCGCCGCCTTCCGCGGTGACGACCCGGGCGAACACCTCGACCGTGCCGGCGGACGGCTCCGCGGAGTCCAGCGGGGCATCGAGAGTCAGGTTCGTGAGAGTCAGGCCGGGCAGGTGTTCGGTGGTCGTGCGCATGGTGCTCAGGCTAGGGCGCGGCGGCACGGGCCGCGAACCGGGCAGCCGGTTCGGTCCCGGGGTCTCGACCGAGCCGGCCGGTAGGCTCCAGGACCGCGGCGACGCATCGCGGTCAGGCGCGACTGTCGGCTCAGGTCGTGAGCACGACCTTGCCGATGTTGCGCCGCTGCTCGAGGTAGGCGTGGGCGGCGCCCGCGTCCGCGAGCGCGAAGCTGCGGTCGACGTGGGGACGCACCCATCCCTGGTCCACACCCTCCAGGATGGCCCGCATCCAGGCCCCGACCTTCCCCGTCTCTCCCCACAGGTGGCCCACGTTCACCCCGAACGCGGACCGGTTCTGGTTCATCAGCGTCACCGGGTTGAACCACGGCATGCCGAGCCCGATCCTGAGCAGCCCGAGCCTGGCGCCCACCCCCGTACCGGAGGCGGCGGACACGCCGAACATGCCGAGCCGACCCGTGCTGCGCAGCACCTTCCAGCTCTTGCGCCAGTGGGCCCCGCCGAGCGGATCGATGACCAGCTCGACACCGCGACCATCGGTCAGCCGGGCGACCTCCCGCGTCCAGTCGCCGGCCCGGTAGTCGATCGCCTCGGTCACCCCGCGCTGCGTCAGGAACGCGTGCTTGGCCGGGCTCGCCGTCCCGAGGATGCGGGCGCCGAGGTGGGCGGCGACATCGACAGCGGCCAGGCCGACCCCACCGCCCGCGTTGTGGATCAGCACCGTCTCGTCCCGGGTCAGTCCGCCCATCACCACCAGCAGCTGCCATGCCGTCAGGTAGTTCACAGGGAGTGCCGCGGCCTGCTCGTGCGTCAGTGGGGCCGGCTTGTCGAACACCTGCTCCTGCGCCACGACAACGGTGTCGGAGTAGCCCCCGAACCGCGTCATCGCGAACACCTCGCGTCCGAGGTGGTCGGTGTCCGCCCGCTGGCCGACGGCGTCGACCACGCCGCTCACCTCGTAGCCGACGACGCACGGCGGCTTCGGCGCATCGGGGTAGAGGCCCTGCCGTGCGAGAACGTCGGCGAAGTTGACGCCGGCGGCACGCACCCGAAGGCGCACCTGGCCCGGTCCGGGCACCGGATCCGGGCGCTCGCGAACCTGCAGCCGCTCCGGGCCGCCGTACCCGGTGATGACCACCTCTCGCATGCTGTGCCTCCTGCCGCCGCGCCCCGCCGTCGAGCGGGGTGGCGCCCAGGCGATTCGGCGCCAGGCCAGCGAGCCTACGCGCCCGGGCAGGGAGGTTGGCGGGAAGTCACCGGTGGATGACCGGCCAGCCGCTGGTCGACCGTCCGCCGGCACCGGTGGAATGGTGCCATGCCCTCGCTGCTGCCGGATGCCGTGCTCGTCCTCATCGATCTCCAGCAGGGGTTTGGCGACCCGTTCTGGGGTCGCAGCGGCAACCCCGGGTGCGAGACCAACTGCGAGCGCCTCAGCCGGGCCTGGCTGGCGGCCGGCAAGCCGGTGGTGGTGGTCCGCCACGACAGCCCGAAACCCGGATCGCCGCTCGCGCCCGGAACACCGGGCAACGCGCTCCTGGAGTGGGTGCCGGACGACACCGCCGACCTGCTGGTCATCAAGCAGGTCAACTCCGCCTTCTACGGCACCCCCGACCTGGACGCGTGGCTGCGGGCCGCGCACGCCCGGCAGCTGGTGATCTGCGGGATCCAGACCAACATGTGCGTCGAGACCACAGCGAGGATGGCCGGCAACCTCAGCTACGACGTACTGGTTCCGCTGGACGCGACCCGTACCTTCGACCTGCCCAGGTGGGCGCCGGACGGCTCGCGGGACGCCGTGCTCAGCGCAGAGGACCTGATGCTCGCCACAGCGACCAGCCTTCACCACGGCGGGTTCGCGCACGTCACCACGACAGACCTGGTGTTGAGCGCGCTCTGAGCGGGTTCTGGTCCCGCAGCTCCGCCTACCGCGCGGCGAGTCGGGGGTGGCGGACTCGGGCCCTGCACCAGAGTCGAAGCAGAGCGCTACCCTTTCGCGAGCTGCCAGTCCCGCACCTCTGGCAGGTCCTCGAGGTTGTCCACGATCCACTCCTGGTGGCGTCGCAACTGGTCCTCGCAGAACGCCCGCAACCCGGCAGCACCCTCGGGAGCGACGTCGGCGTTGTTCAGGCAGTCCAGCACCAGGTGGTAGCGGTCGACCCGGTTGCGCACCACCATGTCGAACGGGGTCGTGGTCGTACCCTCCTCGATGAACCCGCGCGCCCGGAAGCGGTCGGCCTCGGGACGGCCGTGGACGAGCTGGTGGATCGCGCCCGGGAAGCCGTGGAACGCGAAGACCACGTCCACGTCGTCGGTGAACACCCGGGTGAACTCCTCGGGGCTCATTCCGTGCGGGTGGTCCTTGGGCCGGTAGAGGGTCATCAGGTCGACCACGTTGACGAGTCGCACCTTGAACTCCGGCAGCCGCTGCTTCAACAGCTCGGCAGCGGCGACCGCCTCCATCGTCACGACGTCGCCGGCGCAGGCGATCACGATGTCGGGCCGCGCGTCGCCCATGCCGTCGGTGCCTGCCCACTCCCAGATCCCGTACCCGAGGCTGCAGTGCTCCACCGCCTCGTCCATCGACAGCCACTGCGGCTGCGGCTGCTTGTCCTGCACGATCAGGTTGACGTAGTCGCGGCTGCGGAAGCAGTGGTCTGCCACCTCGACGAGGCAGTTGGCGTCCGGTGGCAGGTAGATCCGGCTCACCGTGCCGCGCTGGTTCAGCACCACCTGGAGCAGCATCGGCGACTGGTGGGAGAAGCCGTTGTGATCGTTGCGCCAGCAGGTCGAGCTCAACAGGATGTTGGTGCTCGGCACCTCGGCCCGCCACGGCAGGTGCTCGGCCTCCTCCAGCCACTTGGCCTGCTGCATCGTCATGGACGCCGCGACCATCGCGAACGCCTCGTAGGTGGCGAACATGCCGTGCCGGCCGGTCAGGGTGTACCCGTCGAGCCAGCCGTGGCAGTTGTGCTCGCTCAGCACCTCCATCACCCGTCCCTCGGCACCGAGCTGGACGTCGAAGACGTCGGTGCGCTCCATGAACGCGCGGTCGGAGACCTCGAACACGGCACCGAGTAGGTTGGAGTTGGTCTCGTCCGGACAGAACAGCCGGAAGTTGGACGGGTTGCGCCGGTAGATCTCCCGCAGGAACTCGCCCAGCTTGCGGGTCGACTCCACCCGGGTCGTCGCCCTGGTCTCGGGCGAGACCTCCACCGCGAACTGGCGGAAGTCGGGCAGGTCGAGGTCGCGGGTCAGTACTCCCCCGTTCGCGTGCGGGTTGGCGCTCATCCGCCGGGTGCCGTCGGGGTTGTTCGCTGTCACCGCCGCGGACGGACGGCCCTCGGCGTCGAACAGCTCGTCGATTCGGTACGACCGCAGCCAGGCCTCGAGCATCGCGAGGTGTGCCGGGTTCTCCCTCACCCCCGACAGCGGGACCTGGTGGGCGCGCCAGGTGCCCTCCACGACCTCGCCGTCGACGGTGTGCGGGCCCGTCCAGCCCTTCGGGGTGCGCAGGATGATCATCGGCCAGCGCGGCGGCGGACCCTCCCAGCTGTCCGCGGACCGCGCCTCCGCCTGGATCTCGCCGATCCGCTCGACGCAGTAGGCCAGCGCGGCACCGAACCGCTCGTGCATCCACGGCAGGTCGTCGCCCTCGACCCACACCACCTCGTAGCCGTGCCCGGCGAAGATGTCCTCGACGTCGGCCGGCTCCTTGCGGGCCAGGACGGTCGGGCCGGCGATCTTCGCTCCGTTGAGGTGCAGGATCGGCAGCACGGCGCCGTCGCGGCGCGGGTTGAGGAACGAGATCCCCTTCCAGCCGCCCTCCAGCGGGCCGGTCTCGGCCTCGCCGTCGCCGACGACGGCGGCGACGAGCAGGTCGGGGTTGTCGAAGGCGGCTCCGAAGGCGTGGGAGAGCGCGTAGCCGAGCTCGCCGCCCTCGTGGATCGAGCCGGGCGTCGTCACCGAGGCGTGGCTGGGGATTCCGCCCGGAGCGGAGAACTGCCGGAACAGCGCCCGCATCCCGGCCGCGTCCCGAGTGACGTGGGGGAACAGCTCGGAGTAGGTGCCCTCGAGCCAGCCCGCCGCCACCAGCGCCGGTCCGCCGTGGCCCGGCCCGGCGACGTAGAGCCAGTCCTGCCCGGTGTGCCGGATCAGCCGGTTCAGGTGCGCGTAGATGAACCCCAGCCCGGCGCTGGTCCCCCAGTGCCCCAGCAGCCTGGGCTTGATGTCGTCGGCGACCAGTGGCCGGCCGAGCAGGGCGTTGTCCTTCAGGTAGATCTGCCCCACCGTGAGGTAGTTGCAGGCTCGCCACCAGGCGTCGATGCTCGCGATCTCGTCTCGGGTCAGCGCAGGAATGGGCATGGCACTCACGCTATTGCCAGCGCCGGGCCTCCGGAAGGGGTGTCGAGTGGCGGCGGCACGCACGACGTCCCGGCCAGCGTCGCGCCGGCGACAGGATCAGAACAGCGCGCTCATCAGGTCCCGACGAGCCTTCAGCACCGCCGGATCGGTCAGCCCGACCGTCTCGAACAGCTCGAGCAGCCGGACCCGGACCTGCTCCCGCTGCGGGCCGGAGGTGACGCGGATCACGCCGAGCAGCCGGTCGAACGCGATCGCAGGGTTGCCGCTGGCCAGTTCGACGTCCGCCGCCGCAAGCTGAGCGGGGATGTCGGTGGGAGCCTGCGCCGCCCGCGCCAGCACCGCCGACGGGTCGTCGGCCCCGAGCCGCACCAGCAGCGACGCCTGCGCCCGGCCGGCCTTCGCCTCGGGGTCGCCCGGCGTCTGCGCGAGGATCTTGTCGAACTCGGCCACCGCGACGGCGAAGTCACCCCGCTCCAGGGCGGCGTCCGCCTCGGCGAAACGCGGGTCGGGACCGGCCTCGGCGTCGATGCTGACCGGCTCGGCCCTGCCGACCACGCCGGCGCCGGCGGCTGCCTGCAGCAGTTGGCCGATGACCGCCTCCACGTCCGCCCTGGGACGGGTGCCCTGGAACAGCGGGGCGAGCTGGCCGCCGACCACGCCGATCACGGTCGGGACCGCCTGGACGCCGAACGCCCCCGCGATCTGGGGCGAGGTGTCGACGTTCACCCTGGCCAGCAGGTACTTCCCGGCGGCCGCGTTGGCCAGCGAGGCCAGGTCGTCGGACAGCGCCTGGGCGTTCGCCCGCGGGGAGTAGAGCTCGACGACCACCGGGTGCCTCACCGAGAGCTGGATGGTCGAGTCGAACGAGCTGTCGTCCACCTCGAGGACGTAACTCGCTCCTGGCGGGGGCGGCGCGGACTTCGCCGCTGCGGCGATGCCCGAGAGATCCATGGCGCGAGAGGGATTGAAGCCGGCGGGTGTCACGCACTGCATTCTGCCAGACCGTCCCGGGGAGCCACGCGAGATGCCGTCGGGCCTCGCCGCCGGCCACCGGAGGAGGCAAGATGGGCCCATGGCTCACGAACGTGCCGGGCAGGTGGCCCTGCCTGAGGACCTGATCGATGTCGACGCCCTGGTGGCCGCCTACTACGACCTCACCCCCGATCCGGAGAACCCCGACCAGCAGGTGGTGTTCGGGACCTCCGGTCACCGCGGCTCGTCGCTGGACACCGCCTTCAACGACGCCCACATCGCCGCCACGACACAGGCGATCGTGGAGTACCGGGCGACCCAGGGCACCAGCGGGCCGCTGTTCATCGGCAAGGACACCCACGGGCTGTCAGCGCCCGCCTGGCGGACCGCGATCGAGGTGCTGCACGCCCACGGCATCGACGTCCGGGCCGAACGCGACGAGGACTTCACCCCCACCCCTGCGGTGTCCCGCGCGATCATCGTCTACAACCGCGACCACACCGGCCCCCGCGCGGACGGCATCGTGGTGACCCCCTCGCACAACCCGCCACGCGACGGCGGCTTCAAGTACAACCCGCCGCACGGCGGCCCGGCGGACACCGACGCCACCGGCTGGATCGCCCGGCGCGCCAACGAACTGCTCACCGATCCCGGTGCCATCCGGCGGACGCCCTACCAGCACGCCGGGGACGACATCATCCGGATCGACTACCTGGGCGCGTACTGCGACGACCTGCGGAACGCGATCGACGTGGACGCGATCGCTTCCGCCGGGGTCCACATCGGGGCCGACCCGCTCGGTGGGGCCTCGGTGCAGTACTGGGAGTACATCGCCGACCGGCTCGGGATCGACCTGAGCGTGATCAACGGTGCGGTGGACCCGACCTGGCGGGTCATGACCCTCGACTGGGACGGCAAGATCAGGATGGACTGCTCGTCGCCGTATGCGATGGCGAGCCTGATCCGCAATCGCGACG
>JAVHXR010000074.1:3954-9410 GCA_031119515.1 Propionicimonas sp. | reverse complement strand
GTCCTGGATCACCTACGACCAGATCATGGCCGGCGGCGAACTCGAGTTCGTGATGGGTGCGCAGCCCAGCGACTGGGGGCGTGAGCCGGTCGACCCGTCGCTGAAGCCCACCGACGTGACCAACCTCACCGCGACCGCCGGATCGACCGCCGGCAGCGCGACGCTCACCTGGGACGCTGCCAGCGACGTCCTCGGCATCTCCGGCTACCGGGTCTACCGCGGGCTGGACGAGGACTTCGCCCCGGCCGCCGACAACCTCGTCGCGACCACCGCCGACACCACCTACACCGACAAGCCCGGCTACGGCGTCTTCTTCTACAAGGTGATCGCGGTCAACGTCGGGGACAACGTCTCCGAGCACGCCGCGCACACCCATCTTTCGATCGCCTACAGCGGGACCGTCCCCGCCAAGTACGCCGGGTCGCTGATGTTCGGGGCGAGCGGACGGGTGCACGCCCAGGCCGCGGCGGCCGAGGGCGCCGCGGCCGCCTTCGACACCAACGAGACCACGAAGTGGAGCGCACGGGTCACCGACGGCAGCCAGGACGTGAGCGAGAGCGCGGACTACCCGCTCGGCGCGCTCTGGCTCGAGGTGGACCTCGGCGCGACGAGTGAGGTCTCCCGCTGGTTCGTGCGGCCGGAGACGGTCTCCTCCTCCTCCAGCTACAAGCTCCCGGAGTTCTACCTCCAGGTGAAGCGGGACGGATCATGGGTCGATGTCAGCCACGTCACCGGCTTCCAGGGACCTGAGCTCGACCAGACGCTGGGCTCGCCGGTGACGGGACGGGTGTTCCGGCTCCTGATCCCGGTGCAGACCACCACCGACGCCAACTACAACGCGCGGATCCAGGAGTTCCACCTGTTCGGCACCAGGCAGGCGGCGTCCTACCCGATCACGATCGCCGCACCGCAGGGCGGGAACGCGACCGTGACCACGGACCGGACCGCCGCCGCGCCCGGAGAGACGGTCACCGTCGACGTCACAGGGATCGACCCCGGGATGGCGCTGCGCTCCCTCGACGTGACCCACGCCGACGGGACGTCCGCGGTCGCCAGGGTCACCCAGGGCGTCCCCCAGGGGACCCGCCGGTTCACCTTCACGATGGATCCGCTGCGGACCACTGTCACCGCCGTCGTGGGCGCCGACCCCGGCAGCCCCAGCGACGTCCAGAACCTGCTCGCCGACAGCGCCTACTCCCGGATGGGGAGGGTGCGGCTGACCTGGGACCCCGCCACCCACACCGAGGGCATCCAGAAGTACCTGGTCTACCGCGGCCTGTCCGAGGGCTTCGCCCCTGAGCCGGCGAGCCTGGTCGCAGAGACCGCCGGAACCGAGTTCGCGGACGCTCCCGGCTTCGGGCTGTTCTTCTACAAGGTGGTGGCGGTCAGCAACGGTGGCGCCGAGTCGGAGGACGCGGCTGTCACCTGGACCGTCGTACGTCTCGACCCGGCCGCCACCAGCTCCACCGCGACCCAGAACCTCGCGCTGGGCAAGGCGGCGACGGCAAACGACTACGCGGCCCCGGTGAGCGCGCCGACCGACTACGACCTGCCGCTGTACACCCTCGACGGCCGTGTCACGACGAAGTGGAGCGCACGCGACACCGGGAAGCTGGACGAGCACGGCGACTTCTGGCTGAAGGTCGACCTCGGCGAGGAGTACGTGATCAGCCGGTGGAAGGTCCAGCACGCCGAGGCGGGCGGGGAGAGCGCGACCTACAACACCCGGGACTTCGCCCTCCAGGCACTGGTCGACGGCACCTGGGTCGACATCGACACGGTCGCCGGCAACACCGCGGCCACCACGGACCGTCAGGTGATGCCCTTCGTGGCGCGCACCGTCCGGATGCACATCACCAAGCCGGTGCAGCCGAGCGTGACGAGCTCGATCTCGGCGCGGGTGTACGAGTTCGAGCTGTACTCGCCGTCGACGGGGTCCGGCAAGTACGCCGGCTCGCTGACCGTCGGCAAGACCGGCAGCGTGAACAACGCCGTGAGCACCTCGGAGAACTGGCCGGCGGCCTTCGACATGAACTCCGCGACCAAGTGGAGCTGCCGGGTGATCAACAGCATGCCCGACCTGAGCGAGTCTGCGACCTACCCCTACGGCACGCTCTGGCTCTCGGTCGACCTCGGCGCGAGCTACGTGGTGAACCGCTGGCTGATGGAGAACGAGAGTCCGTCCGCGAACCCGCTCTACCTGCTCCAGGTCAAGGACGCGGGTGGCGCCTGGGTGGAGGTGGACAGGGTCGCCAACTCGACCGCGGCGGCGCTGATCGACAAGGCGCTGCCGAAGCCGGTCGCCGGGCGCTACTTCCGGGTGCTGATCCCCGTCCCCGACGGCACCAGCAACCAGACCCTGAACAACGCGCGGGTGCGGGAGTTCCACCTGTTCGGGCCCGCCGCCACCACGACCTCGCCGGTCACGCTGAGCTCGCCGGCCGGCTGGGACCAGGTCGTGGCGGTGGACGCCGCGTCCGCCGCGTTGGGTGAGCAGGTGATCGTCGACGTTGACACCGCCGCGATCCCGCAGGGCCAGCTGCTGGCGACGGTCGGCGCTGCCCACGGCGGCGGCGCCGTCGAGGTCTCGGGGGAGGCCGGCGACGGGGTTCCCGAGGGCGTGCGGCGTTTCACCTTCACGATGCCGGCAAGGGCGGTCACGGTGACCGTCACGGCCGCGGTCAGGCCACCGGACACCACCGCCCTCGACCAGGCGGTCGCCGCCGCGGAGGGGCTGTCCGCATCCGGCTACACGACCTCCTCGTGGCCGGCCCTCGCGCCGGTCCTCGACCAGGCGGCCGGCGTGCTGGAGGCGGCGCTCGCGGGTGAGGCCGACCAGGCGGCCGTGGACGCGGCCGCCGGCGCGCTGGAGGCCGCGGTCGCGGGATTGGTCGAACGGGGCGACCCGATCGCGCTGGAGGCGCTGGTCGAGGCCTCCGGAGAGGTCAGCCGGAAACTGGAGGGGTTCACCGACGCCAGCGCGCGGACGTTCATCGAGGCGCTCGACGCCGCGCGGCAGGAACTGGCCGTGGCCCAGGACCGGACGCAGCAGCAGCTCGACGCGACGGCGGCGGCCCTGCAGGCGGCGATCGCCGGGCTCACCGTCAGGCCGGCGGCTCCGGTGGAGACCGACGTGCTGCGTTCGGTGTACGACAGCGCCGCCGCCCTCGGCAACGCCGACGGGAAGTACACCGCCGGGTCCTGGGCCGCGTTGCGGGCCGAGCTCGCCACGGCGAAGGGTGTGCTGGAGTCGCCGACGGCCACCCAGGGCGAGGTCGACACGGCCGTCCGCAGGCTGACCGCGGCGATCTCGGGGCTCAAGGTGGCCGAACCGCTGCCGGAGAGGCTGAAGCTGAACCAGACGCAGCTGCGGCTGGTGAAGGGGAAGTCGGTCACGCTCGAGGAGGGGGTCTACTACCGGAACCTGTTCGCCGCCTACTCCGGGCGGGTCGCGTGGAAGTCCTCCAACCCGAGGATTGCCACTGTCTCCAGCGCCGGGAAAGTGACGGCGAAGAAGTCCGGAACCGTCACCATCACCGCCACAACCACCCAGGCGACCGCCGCCGGCAGGAAGCTGACGGCGAGTGTCAAGGTCACCGTGGTCTCCAGGAAGCCCAAGGCGAAGGTGACGAAGGTGACGGCGTCGGTGCCGAGGACGATGAAGCTGGGCGAGGTGGCCTACATCACGGGGAGGTACGCCTCCAGCAAGGCGACCGGGGTGAAGGTGACCTACTCGACGTCGAAGGCCGACATCGTGGTGGTCGACAAGGTCGGCCGCCTGGTCGCCAGGACGAAGGGCACCGAGTACGTGAGGGTCAAGGCCGGCGGCCGGACCGTCCAGTACAAGATCACCGTGAAGTAGGCGCCCGACCCACCCTCCCGTTCGCCGGGGGGGGCCGCCTCGACCACCCGCTCTCCGGCCTCGCGGGGCCGGAGAGCGGGCGGTCCGGTCAGCCGGGGGCGACCGCTTCGCCGACCCGTTGGAACGCCCGGGCCAGCTGGCCGGTGTGCATCGTCGCCAGGGCCGCGAACCGCTCGCCGATCCGGCGGTAGCCGGTCTCGTCCGGGTGCAGGTCGTCCCACAGCGTCGAGGCGTCGTCGGCCGAGAGGAGCTCCCGGCCGTCCAGGACGAACAGTGCGGGATCGCTCTCCTGCCGCTCCCGGGCGACGGCTTCGACCAGGGTCCTGACCGTCGCCAGGTCCAGGGTGCCGGTCCCCGCGGCCCGGCAGGTCCCGGTGACCGGGTCCTGGAGAGTCGGGCCCGGGGTGTGCTCGTGGATACCGCAGAACACCGGCGAGACGACGACCAGTGGGGTGCCGGGGTGGCCGTCGCGCACCGTGTCGAGGAAGCCGTGCAGCGCCGGCACGAGGGTGCGCTGGGTGAGCGCGTCGCCGTTGACGATGTTGATCCCGACCTTCAGTGTGATCAGGTCCGCGGAGGCATCGCGGATCGCCCTGGCCACGTACGGATCCAGCATGGCGTTGCCGGCGAAGCCGAGGTCGACCAGTTCCAGCCCGAGGCCACGGGCGGCGATCGCCGGCCAGCGGTCGAGCGGGCTGGCCGCGTCCAGGCAGTGGCTGATCGAGCTGCCGTGGTGGAGCCATACCGGCCCGCGCTCGCCGTCGTAGGCGGTGACCGGTGCGTCCGCCCGCAGGCCGACGATCGTGACGGCGCTGTTGTGCGGCAACCAGAGCTGGACGCGTCGCGGGGTGCCGGCGGCGGCGCCGAGGTCGAAGCGGACAACGACCGGGCCGTCGTCCTCGAACGCCACCGAGCCGTCGGGCAGTTCTCGCTCCAGCGAACCTGCCGCGGTGGCCACGGTCACCGGCGCGCCGCCGGTGTCGACCACGGCGAACACCGACCGTCCGGACTGCCGCTCGGTCGAGACCGACAGGTACCTGGTGAGGCGGACCGTCAGCTCCAGCGACCCCGCCGCCGTGGTCAGGTCGAGGCGTGCGCCGGCGGCGTGCCGGGTGACGATCCGGGAGAACCGCTCGGCCATCTGCCCGAACGCCCATCCGGGGAGCCGGACGGGGGTCGCTCCCGGGCCCTCGACAGCCAGCGTCCCCCGCGTCGCCGCGGTGATCGTGGCGGCCGGGACGTCGTGCCAGCGGTTCATCGTTCTGCCTCTCGGTGTGGTCGGGCGGTGGCCGTGGCGGGGCCCCGGCCCGGGCCCCCCGGGGCGGGTACATGGCGCCCGCGGGGGTGGCGGCGGCCCACGCCGCCCGCCCGGCGGCGGCGCGGCCCGCTCCAGCGAAGACCCGCTGGACACCGTCCAGATGAGCCTGCTGGACCTTGGTGTTCGGCCAGAACTGGTCCATGAACGGGTAGGTCCGGCCCGCGTTCTGGAAGTCGACCAGGATCTGCAGCGCGGGATCGGCAGTGAAGGCGTCCGTCGGCAGCGCGGGGAGGGAACCGGCGGTGGTGGCGAAGGCGGCCATCGCGTCCGGGCTGG
>JAVHXR010000074.1:0-3944 GCA_031119515.1 Propionicimonas sp. | reverse complement strand
TGGAGAACTCGGTGGTCGGCCGGCAAAGCGCCGCGAGGAAGCCGAAGCAGACGAAGGGGTCGTGGAACAGATCCTTCGAGGTGTTGCGCTCGCCCCAATCCGGCCGCGAGGCGGCGTTCACGCCGAGGCTGAACCCGAGTGCGGCCGACATCCAGGTCTCGTCCGGGTTCTCGGTGGCGGGCAGCGCGAACATGTTGAACGTGGTGCCGTCGGCGGCCTGCTCCCTGATCCCCGGCAGCGTCGAGGTGACCTGCACCACGGCGAGGGCGTCGCCGGCGGCGACCTGCGAGATGGTCGCCTCGAACGAGGTGCCGAGGGGATCGGCGGTGAAGCACCCCGCCTCGTTCATCCTGAGGTAGGTCGCGAACGACGTCTCCCAGCCCGAGCCGACGAAGGTCGCCTCGCCGGCCGCCATCCTGGCGTCGAAGTCGGGGTCCTTCTGGAAGACCGTCGTCGGGACCAGTGCGTAGTTGACCAGCTGGGTCACCCAGGCCGCCTGGTTGCCGAGCGCGAAGGCCACCTTGCCGGCGTCCGCCGCGGCATCGCAGAACTGCAGGACCTCGCTGAAGGTCGTCGGGATCGTGGCGCCCGCGGCCTCGACCGCCTGCTCGTTGTAGATCGCGCCGATGCCGACGACCGTCAGCGGGAGCACCCAGGTCTTGCCGTCGACGTCAAGCAGGCTGTCCAGCCCTGCCGGGATCTGGGGGACGAAGGACTGGTCGGACAGATCGGCGAGGTAGCCGTTGTCCTGCAGGATGCGCATCCCCATCGCGTTGCCGTACCCCGGCCAGACCGTCAGGACGTCCGGGGCGGTCCCCGAGGACAGCTGGGTGCGCAGGGTGGTCACCAGCGCGTCGGTCTCGGCGTAGGTCGGCTTGACCTCCACGCCGGGATGGGTGGCCTCGAAGGCGGCGATCGCCTCCTCCACGGCGGCTTTCACGTCCGTCGTCGACGCGATCGTCAGCACCGTGGACGATGCCGTCCCGGCTCCGCTGCTGCAGGCGCTGACGGCCAGGGCGGCCGAGACGGCGACGGCCGCAAACTGCACTGTTCGCTTGATTCTCATGGGCTCCTCGGGTTCTCTCTCGTGGGTTGGGGTCGGCGCTTCACCTGGGGTGAAGACAGTGGGTCCCCGGCGTCCTCCGGTGCCGGCGCGAGCGCGCGGTCACCCCTTCAGCCCGCCGGCGAAGCCGCGGATGATCGTCCGCTGCATGAGGAAGTAGGCCACGAGGATCGGCGCAAGCCCGATCACGAGGCCGGCGAAGACCAGCGGCCAGCTGGAGACGTACTGGCCCAGGAAGGTGTAGAGGGCGACCGGGATGGTCTGCTGGTCGCTTCCGCTGAGGTACAGCAGGGGGGTCAGGAAGTCGTTCCAGATGAAGATCGCGTTCAGGATCACGACCGTGCCGGTGACCGGTCGCAGGATCGGGAACACCACCCGCCAGAACGCGACCCAGACGTTGGCGCCGTCCACTGCGGCCGCCTCCTCGAACTCCCTGGGCAGGGCCCGCAGGAAGCCGGCGTAGAGGAATACGGAGAACGGCACCTGCAGGCCGGAGTAGAACAGGATCAGCCCGGCCGCCGACCCCAGCAGGCCGAGATCCCGCATGGTCTGGTAGAGCGGGATCAGGGCGACCTGGAACGGGAGCAGCAGGCCGGCAAGGACGAACCAGAAGGCGAACGTCGACAGCCGGGAGGTCAGCCGTACCAGCGGGTAGGTGGCCAGGGCGGAGACCACGACGATCACCGCCACGCTGACGACGGTGACGATCATGCTGTTGACGATGGCGCTGCCCAGCGCCGCCTGCTGCCAGGCGTCGAGGTAGTTCTGGAAGGTGGGGTGCATCGTGGGCAGGAAGTCCGGGGTCGGGTCGTTCGGCTCCCGCAGGGACAGGTTGACCAGCACGTAGAGCGGAAAGGCGACCACGGCCGCGACCGCGATCATGGCGATCTCGAGGGCGAGGGTGCCGAGGGTGTAGCGCTTCACGAGCGGGCCTCGTTCCGGGCCAGGCCGCGGTACTGGACGCTGGAGATGGCGGCGACCAGCACGGTCAGGACGAGCGCCATCGCGATGCTGTAGCCGAACTCCCCGAAGGTGAACGCGTTCTTGTAGATCAGGGTCGACATCGTGTCCGTCGAGCCGCCGGGGCCGCCGCCGGTCAGGATGAACACCTGGTCGAAGAGCTTCAGCCCGCCGATCACGCTGAGCATCAGGTTGATCGTGATGGCGGGGGCGAGGAACGGGCGGACGACGTGCCAGAAGCGCTGGGCGGGGCCGGCGCCGTCCATCGTCGCTGCCTCCAGCACCTCACCGGGGACGCCCTGCAGGCCCGCGAGGAAGATCACCATCGAGTAGCCGGCGAACTGCCAGACGATCACGAGGATGATCGAGAACAGCGCCCACCCCTGGCTGCCCAGCCAGCTCTGCCGGAGCGCGGCGAGGCCCAGCGTGTCGAGCAGGCCGTTGAGCACACCGTCCGGGGCGAGGATGTACTTCCAGACGTAGGCGGTCACCACCGGCGTCATCACCGCGGGGGCGAACAGCAGGACGCGGAGCACGTTCCGGCTCCGGATGCCGGTGTTCACCCCGAGCGCGAGCAGGAGCCCGAGCGAGTTCTGGACCACCGTGACGACGGCGGCGATGAGCAGCGTCACGCCGAGCGCACTGCGCGAGTCAGGATCGGTGACCACCCGCACGAAGTTGTCGAAGCCGACCGGCGAGACCTCCCGCGAGATGCCGTCCCAGTCGGTGAACGCGTACCCCGCGCCACGGACGGTCGGCACGATCAGGACGAAGCCGTACAGCGCGACCGCCGGCGCCGCGAACAGCAGGGTCCACCGGCTCAGCCCGGTGGCGGCGGCTCGCCTGGACCGGCGGACCGCCGTGTCGGACTCCGGTGTTTTGGTCACGCGACTCCTCGGCACTACGATGTGGATCGATTCACAAGCACAACGGCGCCGATCTTAGGGTTGGGCCGAAATCGCTGTCAAGGTGGCTTGCCAGCGCTTGTGGATCGATTAACGTTAGCGTCCGCCAGCAGGCGCTGCACGAAGGAGAGTGATGACCAGCCCGTCCCGCATCCGCAAGGTCTACCCCTGGGTCACCCCGAAGATCTTCGCCGACCCGTCGGACGTCCCGGCCAGGACCGCCCAGTTCTTCGACCACTACGCGGAGTGGTTCGGCCTGGCCGACGAGGTGGTGCTGACGGTCGCCACCGGCAACGGCGACCACGTCCTCAACTATCGCGGCGCGGACCACCCGGAGGACACCTTCGACTGGGCGAGGTACAACTGCTACGCCGGGGCCGAGAACGACCCGCTGCGCCACAACCTGAACTGGCTGACGCGGGTGCGGGAGGGTGGCGAACGGTCCTTCAACCCCTACATGGCAGGACCCACCTTCGTGGTGAACGAGCACCGCCTCGACTACCGCGACCTCGGCCGGATCTACCGGGCCTTCCGGGAGGAGGCGGACCGGCGGGGAATCGCGCTCACCCTGCTGGAGTACCTCGAGCCGGGCCCCGAGTTCTGCGCCTCGGAGTGGAAGACGCTGCGGCACCCCGAGGCCGCCCCGGGCAGCGCCGATGCCGGCGGCACGGTTGCGAGCGGCCTGATCGACGTCTGCACCACGCTCGCGGCCGATGATCGCGCGTACGCGGCGTACCCCGACGGGATCGCGGAGGGCACCAGCACGGCCGAGTTCATCGCCAGGCAGACAGCCGCGTTCGTCACCGATTTCGGTCTGGACGGGATCCAGTTGGGCAACCAGTTCGGGCTGCTCGGGCTGTGGGACCCCAGGAGCGCGCCGCCGCCCAGCGCGGAGCGGCGCGCCGGCGTGACCCGGTTCTTCACCCTGATGCGGGCCCAGCTCGGCAGCCGCAGGATCTACTGGCAGGACTCGTTCTGGCCGGCGGCGGTCGAGGACGAGGCGTGGGGGATGGAGC
>JAVHXR010000073.1:6471-9411 GCA_031119515.1 Propionicimonas sp. | reverse complement strand
CACCAGCACCGTCCGGGCGGCCGGCACCACCTCGGCCACCCCGGGCAGCGTCCCCGCCGCCAGCAGGTCGACCAGGCCCGCCAGCCGGCCGGCGTCGCCGGGCTCCACCAGCACCGCGAGCTCGCCGCACGGCAGCACCCGGGCGGTCATCGCGGGACGAACGCCGTGACCTCGACGCCTGCGGTCTCCAGCGTCTCCCGCACCCGACGCGCGATGGTGACCGCGCCGGGGGTGTCGCCGTGGACGCAGATCGAGTCGGCCCGCACCGCCACCAGGCCCTCCGACGAGCTGACGTACCCGGCCGTCGCCAGCCGCACCACCCGGTCGGCGACCAGGTCGGGGTCGGTCAGCACCGCGCCAGGACGGCCGCGCGGGACCAGCGTGCCGTCGGGGGCGTAGGCCCGGTCGGCGAACGCCTCGACCGCGGTCGGCAGTCCGGCGGCGGCGGCGGCGTCCAGGCCGGCCCCTGGCACGCCGAGCAGGACCAGCCGGGGGTCGAAGTCCGCCACCGCCCTGGCGACAGCCTCGGCCTGGGCCGGGTGGCTGACGATGGTGTTGTAGAGCGCGCCGTGCGGCTTGACGTAGGCCAGCGCGGTGCCGGCGACGGCGCAGCACCCGGCCAGGGCGGACAACTGGTAGATCACGTCGGCGCGCAGGTCCGCCGGATCGACGTCGATGAACCGCCGGCCGAAGCCGGCCAGGTCGCGGTAGGCGACGTGGGCACCGACCGCCACCCCGCGCTCGGTGGCGAGTTCGACCGTGCGCAGGATCGTCCGGGGATCGCCGGCGTGGAACCCGCAGGCGATGCTGGCGCTGGTGACGACGTCGAGCATGGCCGCGTCGTCACCCATCAGCCAGGCTCCGAAGGACTCGCCGAGGTCGGCGTTCAGGTCGATCCGCACAGCTAACGGTTCCGCGCGACCCTGCCTTCGTGCAAGCACCCCCGGGAGGTTTCCAGAGTGTGGCTGCCCAGGTGCTTTACTGATCGCTGTGCCCCGGCCACGCAACCCCCTGATCGCCAGCCTCGTCGGCCTGCGCGGAAACGGCCGCGCCTGCGTCTACACCGAGCCGATGTGGGGCCTGTCGATGATGCTGGTGCTGCCGTACGCGTCGGTGTTCATGCTCGCCCTCGGCCTGCAGGACCAGCAGATCGGCCTGCTGGCGACCATCTCGATGCTCTCCCAGGTCGTCTTCGGCCTGCTCAGCGGTGTGATCACCGACAAGCTGGGACGCCGGGCGACGACAGCGGTGTTCGACATCATCGCGTGGGCGATCCCGTGCCTGATCTGGGCGTTCGCGCAGAACTTCTGGTGGTTCCTGGTGGCCGCGGTGGTCAACGGCGCCTGGCAGGTCACCCAGAACTCCTGGGACTGCCTGCTGGTCGAGGACGTCGACCGGGCCGAGATCCCGAAGGTGTACTCCCTGATCAAGGTGGCGGCGGAGTTCTCGGCGCTGTTCGCCCCGATAGCGGCCCTCCTGGTCTCGCGGCTCGGGCTGGAGCCCGCCGTCCGGCTGCTGTACCTGAACGCCTTCGTGATCATGAGCCTCAAGATCTGGATCCTCTACCGGTGGTCAACCGAGACCGACACCGGCCGGATCCGGCTCGAGCAGACCCGCGGGGTCAGCATCTGGCGGTCGCTGGCGGAGTACCGCGGCGTGCTGCCGCTGATCCTCCGATCGAAGGGGACGATCTTCTCGCTCGCGATCTCGGCGATCGTCGGGGCGGTGGCGCTCGTCAACGGCACCTTCTGGCAGGTGATCATCAACCAGGAGCTCGGGGTGCCCGACGCGTTGCTGCCGTTCTTCCCGATGATCCGCTCGGTGCTGTCGGTGGTCTTCTTCTTCACCCTGATCCCGCGGTTGACCCACAGCCGTCACCTGAAGGCGCCGACCCTGCTCGGCTTCGCTGTCTACCTTGCCGGCCAGCTGCTCCTGGTGGCGATCCCGGAGCCCGCCGGTGCCGCGACCTGGGCGACCTACGCGCTGCTCGGCGCCTGCCTGGTCCTGGACGCCTTCGGCGCGGGCATCCTGTTCATGCTCGCGGAGTCGCTGGTGGCGCTGCACGTCGACCGCGACGAGAGGTCGCGGGTGATGGCCATCCAGCGCACCTGCGTGATGCTGGTGACCGCCCCGTTCGGCTGGATCTCCGGCTGGTTGTCGGGGATGGACCGCAGCTGGCCCTTCCTCCTCACCTCCGCCCTGCTGGTGCTGGGGCTCGTCGTGGCCGGGCGGTTCTGGGTCACCACCCATGCCGAGGCCGAACCGGTCCGGGACGTGGCCGTCCCCGACTGACTCCGCCGGGGCCGCCGCCGGCGGTGCATGATGGGGCGGGTGAGCACCTTCGACCCAAGGCTGGGCGACCTCGCGTCCGGTTACGCCGCCAGCATCAGGGCCGGCATCGACAGGGAGTACCCGTACGGCTACCGGCGCCAGTTGCGCGGCCCGGAGGACCTCGTGCTGCCGAGGCAGGCGCACCCGGCGTTCCACGGCTGCTACGACTGGCACTCCGCCGTCGAGATGCACTGGGCGCTGGCCAGGCTGGTGCGGCTGGTGCCGGAGGCATTCGACGCCCCCGCCTCGCGGGCCACGCTGTCCCGCCACCTCACCAGGGACAACCTGGCCGCGGAGACCGCCGTGCTCACCGCCGATCCAGCCTTCGAGCGTCCCTACGGCTGGGCCTGGGCGCTCACCCTCGCCGACGAACTGGCGGGCTGGGACGATCCGGAGGCGCAGGGCTGGGCGGACGCAGTCCGGCCGCTGGCCGACGCGGTGAGCGAGGGGTTCATCACCTGGCTGCCCAGGCTCGGACGGCCGCTGCGCCACGGCCTGCACCCCAACACCGCGTTCGCGCTCCGGCGGGCGCTGCCGTGGGCGCGCCGGCGCGCCCGTGACGGCGACCCCCGCCTGCTCGAGGCGGTGACCGGGAACGCGCTGCGGTTC
>JAVHXR010000073.1:0-6461 GCA_031119515.1 Propionicimonas sp. | reverse complement strand
GTTCTACCGCGGCGACGTCGCGTACCCGATCGGGTGGGAACCGGAGGGCCACGACTTCCTGTCCGGCGCGCTCACCGAGATCGACCTGCTGGCGCACCTGCTCGGCGAGGACTTCACCGGCTGGCTGGACGGCTTCCTGCCGGACGGGATCGGTCCGCTGGCCGACCCGGTCGAGCCTGCCGACCGCACCGACGGCCAGCTCGCCCACCTCGACGGGCTGAACCTCTACCGCGCCTACGGGCTGCGCGTCCTCGCCACCCGGCTCCCCCCGGGCGACCCGCGCCGGGAGGCGGCCGCGGCGGCGTCGGACCGGCACGCGGAGGCGGCCCTGGACAAGGTGGTCGGCGGGGACTGGATGGGGGAGCACTGGCTCGCCGCGTTCGCGATGCTCTACCTGACCGAGGTCCCGCGAGCATCCGGCGTGTCGGCTTGACGGACTTTGGGGAGACTGTCGCGCGGGACCCGGCGTCCCACTAAGGTTGCGGATGCGCGTCTGGCGGGGGAGGGCGCTCGTGACTCGGAGAGGACACTGCAGATGAGCGACTCGGTTGCCCCGTTGGGGTCCGTCAAGTTCCTGAAGGTGAGCGAGGTTGCTGCTCTCCTGCGGGTGTCGAAGATGTCGGTGTACCGACTGATTCACGCCGGGGAACTCGAGGCGGTCCGCTTCGGTCGCAACTTCCGGGTTCCCGAGCAGGCGGTCAACGCCTATCTGCGCGAGTCGTTCTACAACGCCGGCTGATTTCGCCGAACGCGGCACAGTTCAGTAGGATTCAGTGCTTGGGCCGGTCGAACCGGCACATCCGGCGGGCTGGCAGTTCAGCCCGCTCCGTCCAACCTGCCGGCGACGAGCTGGCACCTGAGAGGTCTACACGTGGGTTCGGTCATCAAGAAGCGCCGCAAGAGGATGGCGAAGAAGAAGCACCGCAAGCTGCTGAAGAAGACGCGCATCCAGCGTCGCCGCGCCGGCCGGTAGTCCACCGCAGGTTGCCGTGGTGTCCTCCGGGCCGGAGCGGGTCGTCCTGCTGGTCCGGGAGGGCTGCCACCTCTGCGTCGACGCGATCGCTGTCGTCGGCCAGGTGTGCGCCGGTCTCGGCGTCCCCTGGCGCAGCGTCGACGTCGACACGGACCCCGACCTCAGGGCCCGCTTCACAGATCACGTCCCGGTCACCCTCGTGGACGGGGTGGAGCACGCCCGCTGGTTCGTCGATCCGGACAAGCTCGCCGCTGCGCTGACCCCGTCCGCCCCGGCGAGCGAGATCCGTCGCGACGGCTGACCCGGCCGGAGCCGGCCCCGCCCCGTCCGGCAGCAACGCGATCGCCGAACCGCCCGCACGGCGCGGGCCACGTATTGTTGAGCCGCAGATGTCCCCAGCCGAGGAGTCCGATGGCCGTTAGCGTGGTCCACGTCGTCCGCCACGGACAGGTTCACAACCCCGAGAGCGTCCTCTACGGCCGGTTGCCCGGCTACGGGCTGTCCGAACTCGGCAAGCAGATGGCCGAGCGGCTCGGCGAACACTTCGCCGAGGCCAACCTCTCCTGGCTGGTGTGTTCGCCGCTGCAACGTGCGCAGGAGACGATGGCGCCGATCGCCGCTCGCCACCCCGACCTCGAGGTCCAGCTCGACGAGCGCGTGATCGAGGCCGCCAACCACTTCGAGGGACGCTCCTTCGGCCGGGACCGGGTGTTCCTCCAGCCCCGCACCTGGTGGGCGGTGCGCAACCCGCTGCGCCCGAGCTGGGGCGAGTCCTACGTCTCGATCGCCTCCCGGATGCAGGCCGCGATCCGGGACGCAGCCCGCCACGCCGAGGGTGCGGAGGCGGTCGTCGTGGCGCACGAGCTCCCGATCTGGATGGCCCGCCGCTCGGCGGAGAACCGGACCCTCGTCCACGACCCCCGCCGTCGTGAGGCCAGGCTCGCCAGCGTCACGAGCTTCAGCTTCTCCGACGGCCGGCTGACCGGCGTGCTCTACACCGAGCCCGCCGGCGACCTCGTGCCGGTGCGGACCTCGCGCAGGTACCGACCGGGGGCGTGATGGCGGCCGGACGCCTGCTGACCCTGCCCGTAGGGCTGGCGCTCGCGCTGGTCCTGGCCGGGTGCGGTGCCCCGACCACCGGTACCGGCGGGTTCGTCACCGGTGACGGCACCATCACTGTCGTCGCGGTCGCCGACCGGCGTCCGGCGCCGGTGATCGCAGGCGAGACCCTCGACGGCGGGACCTGGAGCAGCGAGACCGCGGCCGGGAAGGTGATCGTCTACAACGTCTGGGGCTCGTGGTGCCCGCCCTGCCGCGCCGAGGCGCCTGCGCTGCAGGCCGCAGCCGAGGCCACCGCCGACCAGGCGGTGTTCGTCGGCGTGAACACCCGCGACCTCGACCCGGCCCCAGCCCGCGCGTTCGTGCGGGACGCCGGCATCACCTACCCGAGCCTGTTCGACCCGGCCGGCAGCCTGTTGCTCGGCTTCGCCGGGGACCTGCCGCCGAGCGCCATCCCGAGCACCCTCGTCGTCGACGCCGAGGGCAGGGTGGCGGCGCGGGTGATCGGCGCCACCACCGAGAGCACCCTCGTCGGGCTGATCGACGACATCGCGGGCGGGCGCTGATGCTGCCCCTGGAGCTGGCGGACTGGGCCAGGGAGGCGGTCGGCGGTTCGATGCTGCTGGCGCTGCCGGTCGCCGCGCTGGCCGGGCTGGTGTCGTTCTTCTCACCCTGCGTGCTGCCCCTGCTGCCGGGCTACCTGTCCTTCGCCACCGGGCTGGCGGCGAGCGAGCTCACCGATGGCAGGGCGCCGCGCGGGCGGGTGCTCGCCGGCACGCTGCTGTTCATCGCGGGCTTCGCGCTGGTGTTTGTCTCCACCGGGGCTCTGGTCGGCTCGCTGGGGGGATTGCTGCTGGCCTGGCAGCGTCCGATCACGATCGTCGTCGGGGTGCTCACGATCGGCCTCGGCCTGCTGTTCGCCGGCTGGTTGCCGTGGTCGGGCGGGACGCTGCGGCTGAACGTCGTGCCGAAGGTCGGGCTGGCTGCGGCGCCGCTGCTCGGCATCGTCTTCGGGCTCGGCTGGACGCCCTGCATCGGCCCGGCGCTCGCGGTCGTGCTCAACCTGGCGCTGAACGAGGCGACAGCACTGCGCGGCGGAGTCCTCGCGCTGGTGTACGCGCTCGGCCTCGGCATCCCGTTCGTGGTGGCGGGGCTGGCGTTCGGCCAGTTCGCCGGCACCATCGGCTGGGTGAAGCGGCACCACGTCGCCATCCAGCGGGTCGGCGGCGCGATGATGATCCTGGTCGGGCTCATGCTCGTCACCGGCTGGTGGGACGCCGCGATGGCCGCGATGCGCGGCTGGGTCAGCTCGTTCGAGGTGGTGATCTAGGGTGTCGGACCTCGACCTCGACGAGGAGCTCCGGCCGTCCGGCAGGGAGCGGATGAACCGCGCCCGCGGGCTGCGGTCGGGCACCCTGCGGTGGGCCTGGGCGACCCTCACCTCGATGCGGACGGCGCTGCTGCTCCTGCTGCTGCTCGGGGTGGCGGCGATCCCCGGGTCGCTGTTGCCGCAACGCCCGACCAACCCCTTCGGGGTCGCGCAGTACCTGCTGGACAACCCCGCCACAGGGCCTTGGCTGGACCGGCTCGGCTTCTTCAACGTGTTCGGCTCGGCCTGGTTCGCCGCGATCTACCTGTTGCTGTTCGTCTCGTTGATCGGGTGCATCATCCCGCGCTGCCGCGCCTACTACGAGGCACTGCGGGCCGAGCCCGGGGCCCTCCCGCGACGGCTCTCCAGGTTCCCCGACCACGCCGGCGGGACCACCGCCGCCGGTGCGGCCGACGTCCTGGACGGGGCGGAACGACACCTCCTGGCAGCCGGCTACCGGGTGCGGCGCGAGCCCGCCGGGCTGTCGGCGGAGAAGGGGTACGCCCGCGAGGCCGGGAACCTGGTGTTCCACCTCAGCCTGATCCTGGTGCTGGTCGGCCTCGCCTGGGGGTCGCTGTTCGGCTATCGCGGCACCGCCATCGTGGTCGAGGGGCAGGCCTTCTCCAACACCCTCACCCAGTACGACGAGTTCTCCGCCGGGATCGGCTTCCGGCCCGAGCACCTGCCAGCGTTCACCGTCGCACTGGACGCCTTCGAGGTCCGGTTCGAACTCGGTCCGGTGCAGCGCGGCGCCGCCCGGATGTTCCGGGCCGACGTCACCGTCACCCGGCCGGGCCAGACCCCGCGGCAGCAGGTGCTCGAGGTGAACGCGCCCCTGTCCGTCGACGGCACCGACGTCCACCTGCTCGGCCACGGGTACGCGCCCGTGGTGACCATCAGGGACGGCAACGGCGACGTCGCCTACGCCGGGCCGGTGGTCTTCCTCCCGACCGACGGCAACTTCACCTCCAGCGGTGTCATCAAGGCGCCCGACGCCCGCCCCGAGCGGCTCGCCTTCGAGGGGATCTTCCTGCCGTCAGCGGTGATCGACGACCAGGGCATGCGTTCGGTGTTCCCGGACGCCTGGAACCCCCAACTGCTGGTCAATGCCTGGTCGGGGCCGCCGAAGCAGGAGACCGGTGCGCCGGAGAACATCTACGTGCTCGACCGCACGGGGCTCACCCAGCTGCTCCGCCCCGACGGCCAGCCGGTGCGGGCGAGCCTTGAACCGGGCGCCACCTACGACCTGCCGGACGGCCGCGGCTCGATCACCTTCGACGGCCTCCGGCGGTGGACCAAGCTGCGGTCTCGACCACCCCTGGCGGCTGGTTCGTGCTGGCCAGCGTGCTGCTGGCGATCGCCGGGCTGTCGGTGTCGCTGACGGTCCGGCCGCGGCGGCTCTTCGTGCGGGTGCACGACGGCGAGCCGACCGGCGTCGAGGTCGCCGGCCTCGACCGGGTCGACGGCCGGCCCGGCCTCGGGCAGTCGGTCGCCGCGCTGGCCGCTGCCTGCGGCCTCACCAGCCGCCCGGACGATGGGACGCCACCGCGGCGGGGCCAGGGCGGCGGAGCGGCTGGCGCTACGCTGGCCGACGACCCGACGCCGCCCGCCGAGCCCGAGGAGCCCGTGTGACCGCGTACTACTCCAGCCTCGCGATGGTTACCGCGGCGGTGCTGTACCTGGTCGCGGTGGTGCTCCACTCGCTGGAGTGGGCGACCGCAAGGGGCGCCGACCCGGACGAGCCGCGCAGCCGGCGCGAGGAGCAGTTCGGCAGGTGGGGGCTGTCGGTCACGATCGTCGCGGTGGTGGTCCACGTGCTCGGCGTGGTGCTGCGCGGGGTCGCCGCGGAGCGCGCGCCGTGGGGCAACATGTACGAGTTCGTCACCTCCTCGCTCGCGATGGCGATGACGATCTACCTGATCGGGGTGTTCGCGTTCGGGCTGAAGGGCTTCGGGTTGCCGGTGACGCTGCTGGCCTCGATCGGCCTCGGGCTTGCGGTCACCGTCTTCTACGTCGAGGTGGCGCCGCTGATGCCGGCCCTGCACTCGGTCTGGTTCATCATCCACATCATCGCCGCGGCGCTGGCCGGCGCGATCTTCAACATCGGCGGCATCGCGGCGGCGCTCTACCTGCTCAAGGTGCGCGCGGAGCGCCGCGGCCGCACCACCGGCTACCTCGCCCGGCTGCCCGCGTCGGACCGGCTCGACCAGATCAGCTACCGGATGCACGCCTTCGCCTTCCCGCTGTGGACGTTCACGGTCGCGGCCGGCGCGATCTGGGCGCAGTACGCCTGGGGCAGGTTCTGGGGCTGGGACCCGAAGGAGACCTGGTCGCTGGTGACCTGGATCATCTACGCCGCCTACCTCCACGCCAGGGCCACGGCCGGCTGGAAGGGGACCCGGGCGGCCGTCCTCGCCCTGATCGGGCTCGCCAGCTTCTGGTGGAACTTCGTCGGGGTCAACCTGCTGCTCTCGGGGCTGCACTCCTACGCCGGCATCTAGCACCGCCCGGCGCCCCGCGGGCCTGGGGCGTCGCCGGGAGGTGCGACAATCGGTGGCATGCAGCACTTCGACCTCTGCGTGATCGGCTCGGGTAGCGGCAATGCCGTTGCGACCAAGGAGTTCGCCGACCGTTCCGTGGCGATCGTGGACGGCGCGCCCTGGTTCGGCGGCACCTGCCTGAGCGCAGGCTGCATCCCGAGCAAGATGCTGGCCTACCCCGCGGACGTGGCCGAGGTGGCCCGCCACGGCGCCGCCCTGGGGATCGACGTGCCCAGGGTGCAGGTTCGCTGGCCGGAGTTGCGCGAGCGGGTGCTCAACCGGGTCGACCGTTCCGCGGAAGCGGCCGAGCGCCAGCGCGAGCGGCACGCCAGGGTCACGGTCTTCCGCGACCAGGCCAGCTTCGTGGGGCAGAAGCGACTGCTGGTCGGAGAGGACGTCCTGCTCAGCGCCGACCAGTTCGTCGTCGCGGCGGGCTCGCGTCCGCGGGTGCCCGACCTGCCGGGGATCGAGGATCCGGCCGTCCTCGGCGGCCATCGACTCGGTGTAGGTGAACCGCTGT
>JAVHXR010000072.1:5360-9432 GCA_031119515.1 Propionicimonas sp. | reverse complement strand
TCCTCGCCGCTGCCGCCATCTCCTCGCGGCGCAAGTCGGACATCCTCGCCCAGTTCTCGGGGGTGTCGAGGCGCGGGTTGAGGATCGAGCCCTCCTCGCCGCCGGTGCAGCTGACCACCATCACCCGTGCCCCGCGGGAGACGTAGTAGGCGGTCGCGGCCGCCCCCTTCGACGACTCGTCGTCGGGATGGGCGTGGACGTGCAGCAGGCGAAGGCCGGCATCAGGCTTGTCAGACATCGGGTCCATTGTCGGCGAAGCGGCGCAGGACGACCAAGTAGTCCATCGTCGGCTTCAATGGAGCCATGGATTCCGCTGCCGCCGAACGGCTCGCCCGCCGCTACCCGACCCGATCCCGGGGCTGGCTGGACTGGCGACTGCTCGCCGTGGCGTTCGGGCTGCTCGGCGTGGCCTGGGTCGGCTGGGTGGCGGTGGAGGGCGCGGTGCCGCCGGTGGCCGCGCGGGTGGACGCCTTCGAGGTGCGGTCCACCACAGAGGTCGACGTCACCGTCACCATGGAGCGCGAGGACGTCGCCCGGGCGGCGCAGTGCCTGCTCTACGTTCAGGCCGTCAGCTACGAGCGGGTCGGCGAGGTGCTGGTCGAGGTGCCGGCCGGAGGCGGGCACAGCACGTCGCAGCAGGTGACCGTCCGCACCTTCAAGCGCGGCACCAGTGCCGCCCTGGAGTCCTGCCGGGCGGTGGGCTGACCCGCAGCCCGCGTCGGCTCCGTGCCCCGCTGGCGCGGCACACGTCGAGACTCCTTCCGATGAGCCGCTTTCGCGTCTCATCGGTTCGTCGTCTAGGCTCGTCTGATGGTTGACGAGCACCTCACGACGACCTGGCTCACCCAGGACGCCTACGACAAGCTGACCGCGGAACTGGCCTACCTCAAGGGTGAGGGCCGGCAACTGGTCTCTGCCAAGATCGCCCAGGCCCGGGAGGAGGGCGACCTCTCCGAGAACGGCGGCTATCACGCCGCCCGTGAGGAGCAGGGCCACCAGGAGGCGCGGATCCGCCAGCTCGCAGCCATCCTCGAGAGCGCCCAGGTCGGGGAGGCCCCGAAGAGTTCGGCCCAGGTCACCCCGGGCACCCAGGTCACCGTCTACTTCGACGGCGACGAGGACGACGACGACAGTTTCCTGCTCGGGTCGCGGGAACTGATGGGGCTCGACGACTCGGTCGACATCGAGGTGTACTCGCCACAGTCGCCGCTCGGCGCGGCGATCGTCGGCGCCGCCCCCGGCGACACGGTGAGCTACACCGCCCCGAACGGCCGGTCGATCGAAGTGACGATCGTCGAGGTCAAGCCCTACACCGGGTAGGACGGCACCGGCACCACCCTCGCCCGCCCGGGACGCCCGGGCGCCTCGCCCCGGCGTCGCGTTACGCTGCGCAGCGGGTACCCCTGCGACCCACCCGGCCGCTGCCCGACAAGGAGCACTCCATTGGCCTTCCTCGACTACCGGCTCGCCGGCCACGTCGCCACCATCACGATCACCCGCGAGCAGGCGCTGAACGCGCTCAGCACCGAGGTGCTCACCGAGCTGTCGGCCGCGTTCGACCGGGCCACGGCCGAACGGGCCCGCTGCCTGGTGATCACCGGCGCGGGGCGTGCGTTCGTCGCCGGTGCGGACGTCGCCGCCATGGCGCCGATGAGCCGGGCCGAGGCGAGGGCCTTCAGCGAACTCGGCAACGGGGTGTTCCGCAAGCTCGAGGTCCTGCCGATCCCGTCGATCGCGGCGGTCAACGGCTTCGCCCTCGGCGGCGGCTGCGAGCTCGCCCTCGCCTGCGACATCCGCCTTGCCAGCGAGAACGCCGTCTTCGCCCAGCCCGAGGTGGGCCTCGGCATCACCCCCGGCTTCGGCGGCAGCCAGCGGCTGCCGCGGGTGGTCGGCCAGGGGATCGCACGTGAGCTGCTCTACACCGGAGCCAGGGTGGACGCAACCCGCGCGCTCGCAATCGGCCTGGTCAACGCCGTCCACCCGGCCGACGACTTGCTGGCCGCCGCCGCGGAGCTCGCTGGACGGATCGCGGCCCAGGGCCCGATCGCGGTCAGGGCGACGAAGACCGCGATCACCCTCGGTATCCACGCCGACCTCGACACCGCGATCGCGATCGAGGCCGGGCAGTTCGCGTCCTGCTTCGAGACCGCCGACCAGCGCGAGGGCATGGGCGCCTTCGTGGAGAAGCGCCGGCCGGCTCCGTTCGAGGATCGCTGAGACCGGGAGGTCGGAGATGCTGGTCGGAGTGGTCGGCGCCGGGACGATGGGCTCCGGGATCGCCGAGGTGTTCGCCCGGGAGGGCTTCCCGGTCCTGCTCACCGACACCTCGCCGGAGCTCGCCGACCGCGGCCTGGCGAGGATCCGTGCCGGCCTCGACCGGCAGGTCTCCCGCGGGCGGGTGACGGCCGAGGCGGCCGCCGCGACGCTCGCCCACCTCGCGGCCGGACGGGTCGACGACCTCGCTGATCGCGACCTCGTGGTCGAGGCGGTCTACGAGAGCCCTGCCGCCAAGCGTGCGGTGTTCGGGCAGCTGGACGCGCTGTGCCGGCCCGGGACGATCTTCGCCAGCAACACGTCCTCGCTGTCGGTGACCGAGATGGCGCGCGGCCTGCGCCGTCCGGTCGTCGGGATGCACTTCTTCAACCCCGTCCCGGTGATGCGGCTGGTCGAGGTCGTGGCGGGCGGCGACACTCCGCCGGAGCTCGTTCAGCGGGTGATGGAACTCGCCGCCCGGCTCGGCAAGACGCCCGTCCTGGTGAACGAGGCGCCAGGCTTCGTGGTCAACCGGATCCTGATGCCGATGCTGAACGAGGCGGTCGGCGTCCTGGCCGCGGGTACCGCCTCGGCGGCGGACATCGACACCGCGATGGTGCTCGGGGTGAACCATCCGATGGGGCCGCTGGCACTGGCCGACCTGATCGGTCTCGACGTGTGCCTGGCGATCCTGGAGGCGATGGCGGCCGACACCGGGCAGGACCGGTTCCGTCCCCATCCGCTGCTCCGGGAGCTGGTCGAGGCCGGCCGGCTGGGCCGCAAGTCCGGCCGTGGCTTCCACGACTACACCTGATCCAGGAGTCCTCGGTGCCGCGGGGTACCCCTTGCGGACGCGACGCCCAGAGGATAGATTGCTAGCATGCAAGCAAACGAGGACGCGGGCCAGAAGGCCCAGTTCAATGTCTATCTCCCGGCCGGGGTGATCCGCCGGGTGAAGCACCGCGCCATCGACGAGGGGCTGTCGCTGTCGGCCCTGGTCGAGAAGGCCCTCACCAGCTACCTCGACCGCGCCGAGGAGGCCCGCCGATGATCACCGTGCAGCCGATCCGCTACACCTCCCACACCGCGTCGTGGCACCGCCTCGCCGTGGAGCTGGGGTTCACCGCCGCCATTGCGCCCACCCCGCAATGGTCGGAGTTCGACGGCAACGGCATCCTCGCCGTCCACGGCGTCGCCGCCGGCGGCCCCGACGACGGCAGCAGCGGCTTCCACCTGCTCGCCGGCGACCTGGAGGCAGTCGCCGCCCGGCTCGCGGCGATCGGCGTCGAGGTCGAGCGCCGGCACCCTGAGGACGTCGGGCCGATGCTGGTGGTCCGCGCCGCCGACGGCGTCACCCTCACGGTGTCGGGCGAGAAGCGGGCAGCCCGCGCAGGCGGAACCTCCGTCCAGCCGATCTGGTACGACACCGACCTCGACCGCCCGCGGCAGGTGCTGGAGGCGATCGGCCTGCAGCCACGGATCGTCGCCGACGATGGCGTCTGGATCGACTTCACCGCCGACGGCGGCGGACTCGGTGCGCTCCACCGCGACACCACACCCCGGGTCGAGCTGAGCCTCGAGTTCGGCGGCGACCTCGACGCCCTGGCCGATCGACTGGCGGGCGCGGGCTTCCGCGCCTCGGTGGTCGACGAGGCCTACAACCGCACCCTGCAGGTGACCACCCCGGACGGGGACGTGCTCTGGGTCAACGGCACCCACGACGACCTGTCCGGGTACAGCCGGGCGACGGCCACGCCGGCCGGGAACTGACCGCCCCCGGCGGCCCGGCGGCTCAGGAGCCTGCCGGGTCGTCCAGGGT
>JAVHXR010000072.1:0-5350 GCA_031119515.1 Propionicimonas sp. | reverse complement strand
GGGTCGCCAGCAGCACGGCGGCCTCCGCCGGCGCCAGGGCGCCGCTGGCCACCTCGGCGAGGACCTGGTCACGGGTGAGGGCCGGCGGCGCCTCGGACTCCCCCGCCAGCCCGAGCTTGACCAGCAACTGGGTGAACCGGGCGCGCGCCGTCGGGTAGGAGACGCCGAGGTGCTTCTCCACCTCACGCAGGTTTCCGCGGGAGGCCAGGAACACCCGCAGCAGCTCCGTCTCGCGACTGTCCAGCGAGCAGAAGTCGCAGCCGGCGAACTCGCCCGCCAACTCCGTGCCACAGGAATGGCAGCCGAGCCGGGTGGTGACCAGCTCGCTGCCACACACCGGGCAGTCCGAGGGCGGGCGGTGCAGGCTCACCGCAACTCCGCCTTGATGTTCGCCCAGCCCATCACCACGCCGACGTCGAGCCGGGCCGAGCCGTTGCCCAGCACCACCTCGTCGAGGGTCTGGTTGCCCGGCCAGGTGATCTTGCCGAGTTGCGCGTCGCCCCGCACGGTGACGTTGGAGCGGTCGTCGAGTTCGACGGTGAGCTGGCCGGACTCGACCCGGATCCGCGAGCGACCGGTGGCGATCGACCCCTTCAGCGTCGCCGAACCGGCCTGCACCAGCACGTCGTCCGCCTCGGCGACCCCGGAGAGGTCGGCGCTGCCGGCGGTGAGGCGCACCTTGCCGAGGTAGGGCACGTCGGTGCAGGTGAGGCTGCCGGCGGTCACCTCGACGTCGAGCAGGATGCCGGGGTTGATCCGCAGCAGCAACTCCTTGCCGAGCCCGAGCGCCCGGAGCTCGTCCAGGCTGCGCGGCGGCCGCAGGATGCTGAAACCGTCGAGGCTGGGCCCGATCTCGCCGTCGCTGGAGACCTCCAGCACCGAGCCGTTGCGGCGCAGCACGTGGGGGCCCTCGGCGGAGGCGGTGGCGACCGAACGATCGCCGACGATCCGCACCCTCCGTCCGACGGCGTGGACGGAGATCCGGTCCACGCCCTTGGAGCCGGCGGCGCGGCGGTGACTGGCGGGGGTCTCCTCGGCCGTCGGGGTGAACACCTCGCGGGCGTAGGTGGAGTACTGCCGGCGGCCGGCGTCGTTGTCCTCGCCGAGTTCCTCGTTGGTCGGTTCGCTGGTGGCTGAGGCGGACTCCTCCGCCTTCGCCTTGAGGGCGTCGATCCGGCGGGCGGCCTCGGACGCGTCGATCCGTCCGGCGGCGAGTTCCTCGAGGATCGGACCAATGTCAGGAGAAGTCATGGCTCCACGATAGGCGCCGACTTTCCAGAATGGAAAGCCCTCCTTGCCAGATTCACAACCTTTTCAGGGACGGCTCAGGGTCAGCACCCCAGCGTCAGTGCCGAAGCGGCGCCGGCGGAGCGAACCGGCCGGGATCGAGCCCGCGGATGAAGGCGACCCCGAACGCGAGGACCGGGATCACCAGCAGCGCGCCCACGATGCCGGCCAGGGTGGCGCCGATCGCCAGCCCGACGAGTACCGCGAGCGGGTGGAGCTGGACCGCCCTTCCCAGCAGGATCGGCTGCAGGAAGTGCCCCTCGGTCTGCACCACGAGGATGGTGATGCCGAGCATGATCAGCGCCGTCACCCAGCCGTGGGTGACGAGGGCGAGCAGAACGGCGATGGTGCCGGAGATCACCGCGCCGACGACCGGGATGAAGGACACGATGAAGGTCAGCGCGAACAGCGCCCAGGCCATCGGGATCTGCAGGATCAGCGCTCCGACCAACATGCCGAGGGCGTCGACGAAGGCCACCACGACCTGGGCGCGCATGTAGGCGACCAGCGACGTCCAGCCGTTGCCGGACGCGACCGCGACCTTCGGCCGGTACCGGTCCGGGACGATCGTCAGGCAGGACGACCAGATCCCCTTGCCGGCGGCGAGGAAGAAGAAGCTCGCGATCAGCGCGACCGCGGCGCCGGCCAGGAAGTGGCCGACACCGACCCCTGCATCGGCCACCAGGCCGGCGAGTTCGGCGCGGGACTCGTTGACCCAGGCGGTCAGCTGGGCGATGTAGCCGTCGATGTCGGCCTGGGAGATGTGGAGCGGGCCGTTCGCCAACCACTCCAGCAGCGACTGCAGCCCCGCGACGGACTGGTCGACCAGTTCGGGCATCTCGCGGGCGACCTGGGCGCCGATCGCCGTCAGCACGCCGCCGATCACCGCGGCCATCAACAGCAGCGAGAGGATCGCCGACACCACCGGGCGCAGCCCCCACGTCCGCAGCCTGCGGTTGATCGGGGTCAGCAGGGCGGTGAACAGGACGGCTATCGCCAGCGGCACGGCGACGCCGGAGAAGTACTGCAGCAGGAACCACAACCCGAGGACCAGCGCCGCGATCACGAGGGTTCGCCACGCCCACTCCGACGCGGTGACGAGCCCGCGCGGGACGGCGGCCGGCGGCTTGCGGCTGGCGCGATTGGCGGAAGTCAGGGACACGGCGCCTCCTGGTGGTGCGGCCCGGCAGGGCCGGCGGTAGCGGACGTCGGGGGTTCAACGGTAGCCGGGCGGCGGGCCGGCCGCGCTCAGGCGCCCCGGGCCGGGCTGCCGGCGGCGTAGGCTGGCCGGCGTGAACCAGCCGCGCCCGCTCGCCGACCTGGTGGCGGCGGACTGGGCTCAGGCGCTCGCACCGGTGGCCGACGTCGTGGCCGGCCTGGGCGGGTTCCTGCGGGAGGAGCTCGCGGCCGGGCGCGGCTATCTGCCGGCCGGCCCGAACGTGCTGCGTGCCTTCTCCCGCCCACTGTCCCAGGTCAGGGTGCTGCTGGTCGGCCAGGACCCCTACCCCACCCCCGGCCACGCCGTCGGGCTGTGCTTCTCGGTCGCCCCGCAGGTCCGGCCGCTGCCGCGCAGCCTGGTGAACATCTACGCCGAGCTCGAGGCCGACCTCGGCATCCCGCCGGCGGCCGACGGCGACCTGACGCCGTGGTTCGAGCAGGGGGTGCTGCTGCTCAACCGGGTCCTGACGGTGCGGCCGGGACAACCCGGATCCCACCGCGGCAAGGGCTGGGAGCAGGTCACCGAGTGCGCCATCGACGCCCTGGCCGCCCGGGGCGGGCCGCTGGTCGCCCTGCTGTGGGGACGTGACGCGCAGAACCTGGCCCCCCGGCTGGCGGGAGTCCCGTCGATCACCTCCGCCCATCCCTCGCCGCTCTCGGCGCACGCCGGCTTCTTCGGCTCCCGGCCGTTCAGCCGGGTGAACGCGGCCCTCACCGCCCAGGGAGCCGACCCGATCGACTGGCGACTGGCGAAGCCGGACGTGGAATGACCGGATCAGGAGCGAGGTTGTACACGTCGTGAAACTCTTCCAGACCGGCCACGCACTGCCCGGCCGCGACACCGCCGTCCTGTCGGACGCCTGCTGGCACGAGGTGTTCGGGCACCGGATCGGCACCGTCCCGCCGGGGTCGCAGGTCGCCTACTTCGCCATGGGCTGCTTCTGGGGCGCCGAGAAGCTGTTCTGGAATGCCCCTGGCGTGACCTCGACCGCCGTCGGCTATGCCGGTGGCAGCACCCCCAACCCCACCTACAAGGAGGTGTGCTCGGGGTTCACCGGCCACGCCGAGACCGTGATGGTGGCCTACGACCCGGAGCGGACGTCCTACGACGACCTGCTCACCATCTTCTTCGAGAACCACGACCCCACCCAGGGGATGCGGCAGGGCAACGACCACGGCACCCAGTACCGCTCCGCCCTCTACACCACGACCCCCGAGCAGGCCGAGCGGGCGTCGGCCGCGGCGGCCGCGTTCCAGACCAACCTGACGGCTTCCGGCTACGGGCAGATCACGACGGAGATCGCTCCCGCGGGCCCGTTCTACCCGGCCGAGGACTACCACCAGCAGTACCTGGTGAAGAACCCGGCCGGTTACTGCCCCGTGCACGCCACCGGGGTCACCTGCACGCCGAACTGACACCTGCCCCGGCCCGGCCCGACGGGCCGGGCCGGAGTGCGTCAGTTGACGACGATGGCCAGGTTCGCCGCGTCGGCGAGCTTGGCCAGGGCGCTCTCCCAGCGCCGCGAGATCGCGGCCGCGTCGAAGTAGGCCGGGATGTGGTCGTGGCAGATCTCCACGATCGTGTCGCCGTCGGCCCCGGGAAGCAGGTGGACGTCGACAAGGGTCTTCGGCGCCTCTTCGGCGGCGTGCCAGCTGAAGCGGATCTGCTCCAGCGGATGGAACGAGCGGATGACGCCGTAGGTGCCGTCCTCGGCATGCCAGCTGTCACCCTTGTCACCGAGTTCGCCGCCCGGGCCCAGCAGGGCCTCCGCGCCTTCCCGGGTGACCAGGAGTTTCCACACACTCTTCGGGGGTTGGGACACCGACCGGCGCACAGTCACGGTGGTGCCCTCGGAGTTTGCGAGCGTCTCGCCCGCGCTCTGATCAGTCATGTCATACCTCGATCCGACTGGTTCGCCGACCCCCGTTGGCCGGCGTCGTAACGCCACCCTACTCACGATCGCCGACTCCGGAAGGGGGTCCGGGAGGATCCGTCCAGACCCCACAGCACCACCACAGCGACCGCCTGAATCGCGCGCGCTCGCGTGTCGCTCCCGGGCAACCCGGGACGGTGCCGATAGAAAGGGACCAGACCGGACCAGGTATGAGTTGGTCCGGTCGATGCGTTCCCGACCGACCTCGGAATCGGCGCCCGAGGGAGCCAGGGCGGACACTTTCCCACACCCCCCGGCAGCCACCTGGCAGCGACACGCCGGGACTCGCGATTTCTCGCTGACATCTTTCCCCAAACCCCTTGCGGACCTTCTCCGGGGGGAGTACAAAAGTCCTACGCGGATCGGATCGGCGAACCGAAAGGGGAGCGGGTCGGGTCAGCGGTCGGACAGCAATCGAGGTCCATTGCCCTCGGGGAGACCCGAAGGCGTCCTGTCGGGACGGACAGGCGGATCAGGCGGGCTGACCGAGTTCAGGTAGCGTCCATCCTGGACAACCAGAGGGCCGGACCAACTCATACTTGGTCCGGCCCTCGCCTTGCTTTCGCACCGCAGCCTGCCAGCGCTTCTCCCCAAGCCACGACCGTGTCCGGATGCCGGACGCGTTACCACGCCCGGTCGTCGACGACGGCGCGCGGGCTTCGCCGGTAGGCCGACACCGTCGGGTCACCGGGGATCCAGAACCGCCAGGGACGCTGGTGCGCCACCGACACCCCGACCCGGGGACCAGCGGCGAAGGACACCGGGCATCCCGGGTCGAGAAGCTCGAGACCCGCCTCACCGAGGCGGATCCCGGAGTCCGCCAGCGTCCAGCCCATCACCCTGCCGAGGTTGCCGGGCCCGCGGGCCAGCGCGACGTCATTGAATCGACGGACCTCGGCCTGTGCGACCGC
>JAVHXR010000071.1 GCA_031119515.1 Propionicimonas sp. | reverse complement strand
GGCGTCGTCCGGCTCCTCGGGGAATTTGCTCGCCACCGAGCCGATGTCGCGCAGGAAGGTGTCGCCGAAGCCGAACCGCTCCGACTGCTCACGCAGGGCGTCCGCCCCGAGCTCGACGCCCAGCCTGGCGAAGGCAGGGTTGCAGGAGACCTCGAGGGCGCGCGTCAGGGTGACCTCGTCGGCCCCGCAGTTGCCCTTGATGACGACGCTCGACCCGGGCAGCTTGTACGGCGTCGCGTCCAGCTTGGTGTCCGGGCTCATCCCCGCGGCCAGGGCGGCGGACGCTGTGACGACCTTGAAGGTGGAGCCGGGCGGGTAGATCTCGCGGGTGGCGCGGTTGGCCATCGGACGGGTGGAGTCGGCGTTCAGCTCCTTCCACGCCTGCTGGGAGTCGGCCAGGTCGTGGGTGGCGAGCAGGTTCGGGTCGAAGCTGGGGCTGGTGACCAGCGCCCGCACCGCGCCGGTGCTGGTGTCGAGGGCGACGACCGCGCCCTTGCGGCCGTCGAGGCCGTCCCAGCCGGCCCGCTGCGCGTCGGCGTCCAGGGTGGTCTCGACCGAGGCGCCCTTCGGGGTAGCGCCGGTGGCGATGTTGATCAGCCGGTCGAGGAACTGGGAGTCGTCCACGCCGGCGAGCTGTTCGGAGTAGGAGGCTTCCAGCGCGGACGAGCCGTAGACGTAGCTGTAGAACCCCGTGACCGGTGCCCACAGCTCGCCCGAGGGGTAGCTGCGCTGGAACTTGAACCGGTCCTTGACCGGTTCGGAGACCGCGATCGGCGAGTTTCCGACCATGATCGGACCGCGGTCCTGGGCGAACCGGGCGTCGGTCACCCGGCGGTTCTCGGGCCGGTTGCTCAGCGAGTCGGTGCGCAGCACGTAGCCGGCGGTCAGATTCAGCATCAGCGCGGTGAACATCGCCATCGCGGCGATCGCGACGCGCCGGATCGGGCCGTTCACGAGCCACCCCCCACCCGCTGGACGACCTCGGTCGGCTCATCGGCGAGAGCGGGGGTCGCAGGGGTGGCCGGTACCGCCGGCGCGCCGTCGGTCCCGGACGACGGCTGGACGATCACGGTCGGCTCCTCGGCGAGGGAGGCGACCGGCCCGGCGGCGGCAGGCTCCAGGGCGGGCCGGCGCACCTGGTGGGTGATCACCATGAGCAGGCCCACCATGATCCAGTTCGCCACCAGGGAGGATCCGCCCTGGGACATGAACGGCGTGGTGAGGCCGGTCAGCGGCAGCAGCCGGGTGACGCCACCGAGGATCGCGAAGACCTGGATCGCGAAGACGAAGGAGAGGCCGGAGGCGAGCAGCTTGCCGAACGGGTCCCTGGCCCCCAACGCCGCCCGAAGGCCGCGCGCGACGATCAGGCCGTAGACCAGCACGATGGCGGTCAGGCCGACCAGGCCGAGTTCCTCCCCGAGCGCCGCGGCGATGAAGTCGGACTTCGCCAGCGGGGTCAGGTTGGGCCGGCCGAGCCCCCAGCCGGTGCCGAACAGTCCTCCCCAGGCCAGCCCGAACTGGCCCTGGATCACCTGGTAGTTGCGATCGAAGTTGGAGAACGGGTCGAGCCAGCCGGAGACCCTGGCCTGGACGTGGCCGAACACCAGGAACGCGGCGTAGGCGCCGGCGGCGAACAGGGCGATCCCGATGATCGGCCAGCCGGGGCGCTCCGTGGCGACGTAGAGCATGGTGAGGAACAGCCCGAAGAACAGCAGCGAGGTGCCGAGGTCCTTCTGGAAGACCAGCAGGGCCATGCTGGCCAGCCACATCACCAGGATCGGGCCGAGGTCGCGTGGCCGCGGCAGCTCGAGGGGGCCGAGCTTGCCGCCCGCCATCGCCAGGACGTCCTTCTTCTCCACCAGGTAGGCGGCGAACGCGACCGAGAGGATGATCTTGGCGACCTCGGCCGGCTGGAAGCTGTAGCCGGCGATCTGGATCCAGATCTGGGCGCCGTTGTTCTCCCGTCCCAGCCCCGGGACCAGCGGCAGCAGCAGCACGCCGAGACCCACCAGGAAGGCGAGGTAGGGGAAGGCGTGGAGGACGCGGTAGTCCTTCAGCAGGTACACCGTGACGCAGAAGGCCGCGACCGCCACCACGGTCCAGGTCAGCTGCAGCTCGGCGCTGTGCATGACCGGGTCGGTGCCGAGGTCGAGCCGGTGGATCATCGCCAGCCCGAGGCCGTTCAGCAGTACCACCAGGGGCAGGATCAGTGGGTCGGCGTACGGGATCCGCCAGCGCACCATGCCGTGGGCGAGGCCGGCGAGGCCGACGCCGATGCCGGTCACCCATGGCCACCCGTCGGGCAGGTGCCCCTCGAGGTTGAGGTGGGTCAGCAGGTAGCCGCCGAGGGAGATCGCCAGCGCGAGCACCAGCATGAACGCCTCGACGCCCCGTCGCTTGCGGTAGACGATGACGTCCGCCATCTCAGCACTCCTCGGGTGCCGGCGGGATGGTCGACGGGCTCGGGGTGATGGTCGTCACCCTCGGGCTGGGGGTGCCGTTCGGGGTGCCGCTCGGAGAGGGCGTCGTCGGCGGAGGCGTCTGCGAGGTGCTCGGCAGCGGGCTCGTCGTCGGCGTGGGAGTCGGGGTGGGGGTCGGGGTCTGGGTGGCCTGCGCGCGCGCCTCCCGCTGCGCGATGCACTCCTTGGCCTTCTCCCGCAGGGTTGCGACGATGCCGCGCGCCGACTCCAGCGAGCTGGCGGTGATGGTCGCCCTGACCTGCTCCTGGTAGTACGGCGGCAGGTCGGCGAGCCGGGTCGTGTCGGCCTCGACGAGGGTGCTCAGCGGCAGGCTGAGGACGGGCTCGGGGACGCCGCGGAAGACCGCCACCACCTGGTCCTGCGGCCCGACGAAGAACTGGCGCTGGGTGTAGGAGTACCAGAACGCCAGACCGCCGGCGATCAGGCCGAGGGTGAGGACGGCGGCCGCCAGCACCTTCACCCAGGCGAGCGCGCGGCCGCGCCGGGTGGGCGCGTACCTGGCCCGTTCCTTGGCGAGGGCCGGATCCTCGGCGGCCACCTCCTGGCCGGCGAGGGTCGGCAGCTGCATGGTGGTGACGTCGAAGGGGGAGTCGAGGTCGAGCACGGCGGCCGCGCCCAGTACCCCCGTGATCCCGGCCGGCTCGCCGTCGACGATGTCGGCCAGGATGATGGTGATGTTGTCCTGGCCGCCGGCGGCGTGGGCGAGCCCGACCAGCCGGGCCATCACGTCGTCCAGTTCGCCGTCCAGCTGGGCCTCGATGTCGGCGTCCGTCACCATGCCGCACAGGCCGTCGGAGCAGATCAGCAGCCGGTCGCCCTCGGCCGCCTCGGCGAGCTCGAGGTCGGGCAGGTGCTGGGGCTGGCCGTTCACCACCCGCAGGATGAGGGAGCGGTGCGGGTGCTCGAGCGCCTCCTCCTCAGTGATCCTGCCCTCGTCCACGAGGGTCTGCACCCAGGAGTGGTCGCGGGTCAGCCGACTGAGCGCGCCGTCGCGGTACCGGTAGGCGCGCGAGTCGCCGATGTTGGCCATCCCCAGGCTGGTCCCGTCGAACATCGCCCCGCACACCGTCGAGCCCATGCCGTCCAGTGAGCGGTCGGAGGCGACCAGGGCAGAGATCTGCTGGGACGCGTTGGCGATGGCGTCGTCCAGCGCGGTCAGCATGTCCTCGCCGGCGTGGTTGCCGTCGACGGCCCGCAGCTCCTTGATCGCCACCGCGGAGGCCAGGTCGCCGGCGGCGGCGCCGCCCATCCCGTCGGCCACGACCAGCATGGTGGGAGAGGTGTAGGCGGAGTCCTGGTTGTTCTTGCGGACGAGGCCGACCTCGGAGTGCGCCAGGTAGCGCAGGGCAAGTGTCATGTCACTTCTCCAGCACCATCAGGGTCCGGCCGATCCTCAGGGTGTCGGCGGGTCCGATAGCGGTGGGGGTGGCGATCCGCTGGTTGTTGACGAAGCTGCCGTTGGTCGAGCCGAGGTCCTCGAGTTGGTAGCCGGCCGGCCCGAGGGTGATCCGGGCGTGCCGGGTGGACACGTAGTCGTCGTCGAGCAGCAGCTGGCAGTCGGTGGCCCGTCCGATCAGGATCGGCTGGCCGAGCGGAAGGGTGACCCCGGACTGGGGGCCGTGGGTGACCTTGAGCGTCCGCGGCAGCTTCCGTTCCGCCCGCTTGCTGAGCTTCGGGACCGGGTCCCCGGCGGCGAGGGCGCCGGCAGCGGCCAGCTCGGCTGCGCTCAGCTTGCGACCGAAGAGGTCGGTCCGGATGACGTTGCCGGTGAACAGGATGAACAGCCACAAGGCTGCCAGGAAGCCGAGCTTGAGCCCGAGGACGACCAGCTCAGACATCTGCGACGGGGGAGGTGATCGACAGGCGGGAGGACCCGATCTCGATCCGGCTGCCGTCGGCGAGGGCCGACTGCCTCACCTTCTGGCCGTCGACGATGATCCCGTTGGTGGAGCCGAGGTCCTCGATCCAGAGCTGCTGCTGCGGTCCGCTGCCGTTGACGACGATCCGGGCATGCAGCCGGGACACCCCCGGGTCGTTGATCCGGAGGTCGGCCTCGGTTCCCCGTCCGATCGTCAGGCCGGGCGGGTTGAGCGGGTGGCGGACGCCGTTGACCTCGACGACGAGGGCGGCGTGGCGGATCTCGGACGGGGTGGCTGGCTCGGCGTCCACCCCTGCGACAGCCGCCGAGGCGACGGTGAAGCGTCCGACCGGCAGGGACTCGTCCAGCAGGTACTCGATGGTCAGCGGGCCGTTGAAGATGTAGCCGTGCTCGGTCGCGTAGTTGCGCAGCTGGGGCAGGATCTCGGAGTTCAGCGTCTTGGAGTAGGGCGTCAGCCGGTCGTAGTCGTGCGGCGACAGGGCCACCCTGAAATCGTTCGGGACCAGCTTGCGGGCGCGATCCAGCAGTTTCGCCTCGCGGTCGAGCTCGCGTTGCAGCCGGGCGGTGATCTCCACCGGCTGCACGTCGCCCTTGAAGGCGCGCGCGAAGGCACCGCTGACGGCGTTCTCGAGCTTGCGCTCGACGCGGTCGAAGACCCCCATGAGCACCTCCCCTCAGCTCCGGTCTCGGAGTTCCAGCCTATCCAGCCCGCAGGGACCCAGCGTACTTGGGGCCACGGCGGGTCGGCCGTGGGATCACCCGAACCGCTCCAGCAGGGCGCAGGGCCAGCCGCCGAGGCCGCTGCCGAGGCCGAACTCGCCGGCGTGGACCGCACCGGTCAGGAGGTTACGCCAGTCACCGGGAGGCAGGCCGACGACGTCGGCGGGCCGCCAGGCGGGCCGCCGGCCCGCGAGCCGGGTGGCGATGGTGGCTGCGACCGGCTCACCGCCCCGGGCGAAACCCCAGCCGAACGACGTCGTCGAGTCCAGCGGACGGTACCCGGCGGCGGGCCCGACGAAGGCGTCGGGATGCCGCCGCCGCAGCTGCAGGGCCGTGCTGGTGACCAGGAGCTTGCGGGCGGCCAGTCCGGAGGCCGCGGGACCGTCCAGCCGGTCGAGCTCGTCCGCGAGGCTGTCGTAGTCGACAGGGCGACGGTTGTCGGGATCGGTGAGGCTGAGCCGGACGGTCTCCTGGCCCTGGTAGGTGTCGGCCACGCCGAGCGCGGTCAGCTGCACCAGCCGGGCCGAGAGCGTGCTGGTCTCCACCGCGTCGGCGACCAGGACGGTCCAGGCGTCGAACGCCGCTCGCACCGCCGGGTCGGCCAGCACCTGGGCCGCGGCGCCGGCGACCACCTCCTCGAGCCGGTCGTCGGGGGAGACCCAGGAGGTCCAGAGCTTCTGCTCCCGGCCGGCCTTGACCAGGAACCCGGCCAGCCGGTCGGCCGGGATCGGCCCGTCCGGGGTCCAGGTGCCCGCCAGGCTCTGCCACAGGATCGTGCGGATCGGGCCGGGCAGGTGGCCGACCGTGGGGGCCAGCCCGTCCACCAGGCGGGTCCACTCATCCGGGAACTCGCTGATCGCGGCGATCCGGGCGCGGACGTCCTCGCTCCGCTTGGAGTCGTGGGTGGAGGCGAGCGCCATCGTCGCCGGCCAGCCGGCGTTCACCCGGCGCAGCCAGGTGTGCAGCTCGCTCGGGGCGAGGCCGAAGCTGGCCGGGTCGGCACCGACGTCGCACAGCGCCAGCAGCTGCGTCCAGCGGTAGAACGCGGTGTCCTCGACCCCCTTGGCGACGAGCGCGCCGCTGACCTGCTGGAAGCGGACGACGAACTCGCGGGCCGCGTCGCGGGCTCCCGGCAGGGGCTCGGCCGGCAGCCCCCGGCCGGCCGCGAGCTCGTGCAACCAGGCGAGGGTCGGGTGCAGGTGTCGGGGCAGTCCGCTGGCCGCCCTGGCGGCGGCGTCGTCCAGTACCCGGCTGTTGCCGGCGTCCGGTTCCGTTCCCGGCCGGACGTAGGCGCGGTAGCGGTCGAGTGCGACCAGGAACTCGCGCAGGCAGGCGCGCAGGTCGGCCTCGTCCCGTCCGGGATCGACCCGGGCGGCGAGCCGGATCAACCGGTCGACGTCGATCGCCAGCGAGGTGTCGGCCACGAACCGTTCTGCGGTGGTGGCGACGACCGGCCAGGTCGTGGGCTCGGGGTCGGTCTCTGAGTCGGTGCGCTGGGCCAGCTCGGCCAGCGCGGGGGCGGCGGCAGGATCGAGCTGGACGGCGTCGAACCGCCACGATGCCTCGTAGCCGGTGGTTCCGGCCACCGGCCAGGCCGCCGGCAGGAGTTCGTCGCCGGTGAGGATCTTCTCGGCCACCACCCAGGCGCCGCCGGTCGCGTCCCTGAGCTGCTCGAAGTAGCCCTGCGGGTCGGCCAGGCCGTCGGGGTGGTCGACCCGGAAGCCATCGATGTGGCCGGCCCTAAAGAGTTCGAGGAGCAACGCGTGGGTGGCCTCGAACACGGCGTGGTTCTCCTGGCGGACGCCGATCAGCGTCACGATGTCGAAGAACCGGCGGTGGGTGAGGCGAGTGTGGTTGCCCTGCCAGCGCTGCAGCGAGTACCGCTGGGCCGCGACGGCCTCGGCGAGCGGCAGCCCGGTTGTGCCCGGGGCGAGCGGGAACGGGCTGCCGTCCAGGGTGAGGACCGGTTCCCGCTGCCGGTCCGGGCGGTCGAGGTCGCCGAATGCGAGCCGGCCGCCCGCGACCAGGGCGGGGACAGGGTCGTCCTCGCCGTCCAGCTGGACGATCGGCAGGACGAGCGCAGCGCCGGCCTCGATGTCGAACCACTCCGCGTACGGCGACTCCGGGCCTTCCCGCAGGGCCGACCACAGCGGGGGGTTGAGCCAGAGCGGATCCGGGATCGCCATGTGGTTCGGGACGATGTCGACGACCACCCCCATCCCGCGGGCGTGGGCGGCGGTCGCCAGGGACTCGAAGCCCTCCCGGCCGCCGCGCTCGTCCGACACCCGGGTGGGATCGACGACGTCGTAGCCGTGGGCCGAACCGGGGACGGAGGCGAGGATGGGCGAGAGGTAGAGGTCGGTCACCCCGAGCCGCTCCAGGTAGTCCAGGCGAGCGGCGGCGTCGGCGAAGGTGAACCCCGCGTGCAACTGCAGGCGCACTGGCATCGGCATCGGCTTCCTCCAGGGGTTCCGTCAACCTAGCAGGGCCGGCCGGCGACCCGGGGGAGTCCAGCGTCCGTGCACCTTGCCGGGGGCAGGTGCCGGTGTGGCCGTGGGGCGTCGGGTCGCGTCCCTCCACAAGCCGGTGGGTCTGTCGGTGGGGTGGCCGTTGCACGCCGACGGGCTCTGGTGGCGGGTGGGTGCGGCGGGAGCCCGGTTTCTCAGTCGACGGCCCCAGATGCTACCCTCATCCGGCTGGCTCCTGCGGGGGCCGGGCGCGAGTGGCGGAATGGCAGACGCGCACGGTTCAGGTCCGTGTGTCCGAAAGGACGTGGAGGTTCAACTCCTCTCTCGCGCACCCTGATGGGTCGTTGAAGACCCGCCTAGAACACCTCTGACAAGGCTGTTCGTTGGCCTGCCTGTGATAGGTGATGCCGTTGACGGTCACTCGTTCCCCACGTTCTTCTCACGGGTGTGAGGCGAGCGCACGTGAGTGGGGCCTCGGCGCACAACCCAGGGGTCACGACACACCTTCTGCCGATGTGGCGACTGATCGGTCTGGATCGCTATCAGCGGGCGAACTATTCCGATGACGTGGCGCTCAGCATGGCGGGTGTTGACGCATTGGTAGTGACTGTCGCAGGAATCGCGGGTGCTGGGCTGGGTGCCACCGCTGGCTCGGCCGGTGGCCCCGTCGGCGCTATCGGGGGCGCCATGGCGTTCGGGTACGCTGGCGGGCTAGTTGGAACCGGCGTCGCCGACGCGGTCGATTACCTCTTCTTTGGCGTGAAGGGAGGTTGACACATGTCTCGAGCGGGGTGCTCGACACCGCGGTTCGGAGCACGTGCGAGGCGGCTTCACACGCGCCTGCTAGAGATCCAGTTTCCGCCAATGATTGGATTCTGGGCCGATGGCTACGGACTTTTGATCCTCATCGCCCTCGTGCCGGTGTCCCTATGGGCCATTCTTTCGATTCGAAGCGGTGTCTACTGGGGCTTGGCATGGTGGATCTGGTGCGGCCTTGCCTTCGTGTTGTTCCCACTCGACATGTTCATCACAACTCGTCGAACTGGCCGCTTCTAGGGGCCAGGTGTCGTCGGCGCAGTCCGGCACATTCGGGCCGGGCTGCGACTAGGACGCGAAGCCCTTTGGCAAGGCCGGCAAGATCGGCGGCGCCTTCAGCTCACGCTCTCCCAGGATCGCTGGTTGATTCAGCTGACATCGATAGTGGCGTATTGGAGCACCCTCAGACTCGCTTCGTGCCCGAGCGGTGCGAAGCTGTGCCATGGTGGCGTCCATCGAGTTCATGACGTAATGCTCGGCGCAGGAAGCTATCAGCGGAAGCAATCCTCAGGGCTGCTGGGACTTCTTCGAGCGCTCGGCTCATTTCGCGAGAGGCGGTGTTTCCGATGTTGGGCGACGCTGGCCGAGCCGATGCTCGGCAGGTGAGCGGGACGGTCGGCTGGGCGCTGGCGGTCTGTGTCGTTCTGGTTGCTCTCACGGGTTGTCTGCGATTCGCGCCGAGCGTTCCGTGGAGCTCGACTTATGTCATCGCGAGTGGTGATTCATTGGTTGCGCGCTCGCGCTGCACGGACGAACTCGTGAGTGTGAAGGTCCAGTGGCTGCCGAGGGCGACAACACGCCAGCGGCCGACTTCTGGAGTGCCCAGGCTGTGGGGGAGCCCCTTCCGGAACTGGTCATCCTCCAGCCTGGTCAGGGCGGCGCTCGGGTGACCAGTAATCAGGCGCCGCCCGAGTCGTTCGTCAGCAAACTGGTTGTCATCGTCACGGATCGGGATGGTCTCGTTCGCGGTGTGTTCTTTTCGCCGGGGTCCTTGGCTCCCGGCATGGCGGCTTGGGATGGTGGCGTTCAGCCAGAGGCAGATCTCTTGGCGATGGGTCCGGGGGAGTCTGGGTG
>JAVHXR010000070.1:7876-9497 GCA_031119515.1 Propionicimonas sp. | reverse complement strand
ACGGGCACCAGCGCCGCCGGGTCCACGACCACCTTCTCGGCGGCGTTGGTGTCGCCGATACCGGTGACGGTGGCGACCGCCTGGCGGGAGAGTTCGAGGACGCGGGTCACCGAGGTGTCCTGCCGCAGCGCGTCGGCGGTGCTGGGGGAGTTGACCACCAGCGGGGCGGGGATCAGCTGGAGGTGGGCCTGGATACCGTTGCCGGTGGCGAACACCTCGCGGCTGTAGCGGTCGATGCCACCGGCCGCCGAGGCGAAGGTGACGCCCTCCAGCGACTCCGAGCGGATGCTGAACAGCAGGTGCATGACGGTGTCGCCCCAGCCGAAGCCGATCACCGCCCCGGGCTTGAGGTAACGCTCCACGTAGCTGGCGGCGGCGATCGCGACCCGGCGGTTCACCGAGGACGCCGACGCGCCGGGGGAGCGGGGTGGCACGACGAGGGCGTCCTGCAGGCCGAACCGGTCGCACAACCGGCGGCTCAGGCCCATCGTGGCCAGGATGCTGGGGTCGATCGACACCCGGACGACGCCGGTGTCGCGGGCCTCCTGCAGGAGGCGGCCGACGGTGGCCCGTGAGGTGGACATCCGCTCGGCGATGTCGGCCTGGGTGAGGCCGTCGATGTAGTACAGCCAGGCGATGCTGGCCAGGGCGGTGGTGCGGTCCTGGGGGATGACGTCGTCGTGCCCCGCGCGTCTCATCTCAGCCTCCCCGCTGTGTCGGTCCGCAGCCTGATTGTCGTCCGGATCCCGGGTGCCGTGCTGGACCCGGGACCCGGACGACTCACGTGTCAGAAGTCGTAGTCGTCGATGTTGTCGGCGGTGAAGATCAGCGGCTTGTTGTACTGAACCTCGCCGTCGGCCATGACGGTGTAGCTTCCGGCCTCTCCGGCGTCGATGACCTGGCCCTCTTCGGCAGTGATCTTGCCCTCGGCGAGCTGCGCGGCAGCGACGGTCGCAATGTAGCCCAGCTCGGCCGGATCCCACATCATGAAGGCCTTGGAGTGGCCTTCCTTGATGAAGTCGCGGACCGAGGACGGCAGCGCGACGCCGGTGGCGAAGACCTGGCCGGACTTGCCGGCGTTGATGATGGCCTGCTCGGCGGCCGGGGCGGACACCGCGGACGACGAGATGATGACCTTCAGGTCGGGGTTGGACTGCATCAGGTTGAGCGCGATCTCCTGGCTCTTCTGGGCGTCGTCACCGGCGAACTGGACGGTGTCGACGTAGGACAGCTTGGAGTACGCCGGATCGTTGTCGATCATCTCCTTCATGAACTTCACGTGCGCGGTGTGGTTCGGCGCGGTCGGGGCGGCGGAGATGAACGCCACCAGGCCACCCTCGGGCGAGTTCAGCAGCGCGGCGTCCAGCATGGTCTTCGCGGCCAGCGGGTAGCTGAGCTGGTTCACGAAGAGGTCGCGGGCGTCGGCAGCGGCGTCGGCGTCGTAGGTCACGACCTTGATGCCGGCGGCCATGGCCTGCTTCAGCGCCGGGGCGACGGCGTCGCCGTCGATGGCGCTGACCACGAGGGCCGCGGGGGCCTGCGGGATCGCGTTGGTGAGGGTCGCGATCTGCTCGTGCGCGGCGAGCGCATCATTGCGATCGGCGCGCGCGGCGGCTTGTCC
>JAVHXR010000070.1:0-7866 GCA_031119515.1 Propionicimonas sp. | reverse complement strand
GCTTCAGGGCGGGAGCGACCGCGTCGCCGTCGATCGCGGAGACCACCAGGGCGTCGGGCTTCTGCGCGACGGCGTTGGTCAGGGTCGCGATCTGCTCGGTCGCCTCGGCCTTGTCCGAGCCGATGTACTGGAAGTCGAGCCCGAGCTCCTGGCCGGCCTGCTCGCCACCCTTGCGGGCGACCTCGAAGTAGGCGAGGCCGGTGAACTTCGGCGCCATGAAGACCTTCAGCGGGGCGCTGGACGCGCCTTCGCTGGCCCCGGTCGACGGAGCGGTGGAGCTTCCCGGGGGCGTCGTGGTGCACGCCGCGAGGGACGCGATCACCAGGGAGGATGCGATGACTGCTCCGAGCTTGCGGAGCCGCTTCGGCATGGACATCAGGTAGGTACCTTTCATCGTTGAACTGGTTGGTCCGGTCGTAGGGATGGGATCTGTGGGTGGGGTGGGGACGGGTCGGATGCCGGCCTCACCCCCTGGCGGGGGCGGCTGGCCTGAGCTTGCCGACCCCGTTGCGGATGAGCTGGACGAGGGTGGGTCCGCCGATCGCCGCGATCAGCAGCAGGCCGACGACGAGGGTCTGGCTGGTGCCGGGGACGTTGGCGAGCTTCATGCCGGTCTGGATCGTGGCCAGCAGCACCGTCGACAGCAGGACGCCGAGCGCCCGTCCGCTGCCGCCCTTGATCGAGACCCCGCCGAGCACGACCGCGGTCAGGACGAACAGGATGGCGCCGTCGGCGTTGTCGCCGCGGGCGGACTGGTACTGGTTCACCCAGACGAAGCCGGCCAGGCCGGCCGCGACCCCGGCGAGGGCGTACGCCGCCACCCGGGTCTGCCGGACGGGGGCCGCGGCGGTCCGCGACGCCGCCGGGTTGGCGCCCAGCGCGTAGCTGTACCGGCCGAACTTGGTGGTCTCCATCAGGACCCCGATGACGAGGGCGAAGACCAGGAAGAGCACCACCGTGGACGGCACCACCCCGACCCAGGACTGGCCCAGCAGGGTGTAGTCGTCGGTCAGGCCGGTCACCCCGGCGTCCCCCGCGAGCAGGTAGGCGATGCCGCGGTAGGCGCCGAGCGTGCCCAGCGTCACCGCCAGCGACGGCAGCCCGCCGTAGGCGACCAGCAGGCCGTTGATCGCCCCGAGCCCGCCGGTGACCACCAGCACGATCGGCAGCGCGACCAGCACCGGGACGCCGGAGACCGAGAGCTTGGCGAACAGGACGCTCGCCACGGCAAGGGTGGAGGCCAGCGAGATGTCGATCTCGCCCTGCACGACGACCGGGAACAGCCCGAACGCCATCAGACCGAACACCACGAAGAACGCGGCGGAGTTCATCAGGTTGTTCAGGTCCAGGAAGTACGGCGACAGCTGCGCCGACCACAACCCGGCCAGGACGATCAGGACGACGAGCAGCAGCTCGGCGGAGAACTTGCGAGCGATGCGGGTCATGCCGCCACCTCCAGGATCGACCGCCGGCTGGTGGCGCTCAGGACACGTTTCTGGACCAGGGCGTCGACCGCGACGGCGGCCACGATCGCGACCCCCTGGAAGAGCAGGCGGTAGAACTCCTGGACGCCCAGCAGCACCAGCCCGTTGTTGATCGTGGCCAGGACGATCGCGCCGAGCGCGGCGCCGTAGACGCTGCCCGAGCCGCCCCAGATGCTCACCCCGCCGATCACGACCGCAGCCAGCACCTGCATCTCGAAACCGGAGGCGACCAGGGAGTTGATGTTGCCCACCTGGGCGCCGAGCAGCAGCCCGACGAAGCCTGCGATCGCACCGGCCGCGACATAGGCGCCGATCAGGATCCGGTTCTCGTTCAGCCCGTAGTAGTAGGCAGCGCGCGGGTTCGAGCCGTAGGCGTACAGCTTGCGTCCCCACGGCAACCGGCTCAGCACCAGGCCGACGAGGGCCACCAGCCCGGCGGCGATCCAGACGTACGACGACAACCCCAGCCAGCGGGCGGTCGCCAGGTCGCGAATCCAGCCCGGCAGCTCGCCGCTGGTGACCTCCATCGCATTGGCGTAGAAGGAGACCATGCCGCGGTAGACCGACAGGGTGCCGAGGGTGGCCACCATCGCCGGGATCTTCAGGTAGGTGACCAGCAGGCCGTTGATCGCGCCGAGCGCCGCGCCGAGCAGGATCGCGAACGGCACCGTCAGGCCCATCAGCCAGGTGTGCTGGCTGGCCACGTCGAAGACGACGTAGGCGCACAGGCCCATGATCGAGCCGACCGACAGGTCGAGGTTGCCGGTCAGCACCACCAGGGTCTGGCCGGCGGCGGCCATCGCCAGGATCGCCGCGGTGAACAGGATGCTCTGCGCGTTGTCCCAGGACAGGAACCGGGGCGCCAGCACACCGAAGATGACGACCAGCAGCAACTGGAACGCCAGGACGCCGATCACCCTCACCTTGAGGGCGGAACCGCCGCCCCCGGAGAGCTTGAACCTCTGCAGCAGCGGCGTGCTCATCGGACCGCCTCCTCGCTGCGTCCGGCGGTCGCGGCGGCCATGATGTTCTCCTGGGTGGCGTCGTCGATGTCGATGGTGGCCGACAGCCGTCCGCGCCGGATCACCAGGACGCGGTCGCTGACGGCGAGGACCTCGGGCAGGTCGGAGGAGACCATCAGGATCGCCATCCGGCCCTCCCGGGCGAGCCGGCGCATGATGTCGTGCACCTGCACCTTGGTGCCCACGTCGATGCCGTGGGTGGGCTCGTCCAGCAGCAGGACGCGGGGGTGGGTGGCGAGCCAGCGGGCCAGCGCCACCTTCTGCCGGTTCCCGCCGGACAGCGAGCTGACCAGCGCCTCGACCTCGCCCTTGATGCTCAGCGCCTCGCGCTGCTCGGCGGCCAGCGAGCGCTCCTTGCGGGGGTCGACGAAGCCGGCGGTGGCGAGCTTGCCGATGCTCGGCAGTGCGACGTTGGCCTGGATGCTCATCGAGGAGATGACGCCCTCGGCGTCCCGGTCCTCCGGCAGGTAGACCACCCCGCGCCTGGCCATCGTCGCCGGGCTGTCGGGGGTGGCGGCCTCTCCGTCCACCTCGATCGAGCCGGTCACCTGCGGGCTGAGGCCGAAGATCGCCTGCTGGATCTCGGAGCGGCCCGAGCCGACCAGGCCGGCGATCGCGACGATCTCGCCCTCGGCGACGTCGAAGGAGATGTCGGCGAACGTGCCGGCAAGGTTCAGGTCGCGCACCTTGAGGCGGACCGGCCCGAGCGGCTCGGTGCGGGGCACCCGCTGCAGGGCGACCGTCCGTCCCACCATCGCCTTGATCATGGCGTCGTCGTCGAGTTCGGACGCGGGGGCGGTGGTGACGTGCTGGCCGTCGCGGAGCACGGTGATGGTGTCGGCCAGCGTGCGGATCTCGTCCATCCGGTGGGAGATCCACACCACGGTGGTACCGGACGCCTTCAGCGTCTCGACCATGGTGTAGAGCCGGCCCGCCTCGGACGGGGTCAGCGCGCTGGTCGGCTCGTCGAGGATCAGTAGCTGCAGGCCCGGCTCCACCGCCCGGGCGATCTCGACGAACTGCGCCTCGGCGACGGTCAGCTCGGCGACCAGCCGGTCGGGGTCGAGGTCGAAGCCGAGCTGCTCGAGCTTTGTGCGGGCCAGCTTCCGCATCGCCGCCCGGTCCAGCAGCATCCCCTTGCGCGGGTAGGCGCCGGTGACGATGTTCTCCGCGATCGACAGGTGGGGGAACAGGTTCGGGTCCTGGAACACCGCGGCCACCCCGTGGGCTCGCGCCTCCAGCGGGTTGTGGAAGTGCACTTCCGTCCCGTTGAGCAGCACCCTGCCCTCGTTCGGCTGGCGCAGGCCGGTGATGATGCCGACCAGCGTCGACTTCCCCGCACCGTTCTCGCCCACCAGGGCGTGGATCTCGCCCGGGGCGAGATCGAAGGAGACGTCCCGCAAAGCGTGGATCGCCTCGAAGCTCTTGGAGACCCCCTGGATGGACAACCGCGGCACCGCGGCGGCCGGGCTCACCTCTGCCGTCATTCGCAACCTTCCGTCGCACTTCCTCGTGCTCGGGCTGACGCCCTCACGCTGGGAGACTAAGCAGCCTCCTTCGGGCCAGCAAGCAGATGTGCAGGACGTGAGCATTTGCTCACGTTGCGTCTCGGTTTGGTTTACGAAGCCGCCGCGGGAGCGTGATTCCCGCTACTCACAAGCCGGATTGGGCAATTGCCCGAACCCCCCGGTCCGAGTTGTGACCGGGCGTGGATCGCACCTACAACTGTGGTTGTCCGGACAACGACGACCACCAAAGGAGGCGACATGCGGCAGGCAGTGATCTTCGGCGCCGGCAGCGTCGGCCGCGGCTTCCTCGGCCAGCTGCTCTGCGACGCCGGCTGGCAGGTGACCTTCCTCGACGTCGACCCGGTCGTCGTCTCGGCGCTCGCCCGGGACGGCGAGTACCCGCACGTCACGCTGGGCGAGGGTTTCGCAGAACGCCGCACCGTCGGCCCGGTCACCGCCCTGGACGCCCGCGACACCGCGGCCGCCGTCCGCGCCCTCGAAGCCGCCGACCTCGCCGCCACCAGCGTCGGGGGACGGGTGCTTCCGGCCGTCGCCGACACCCTCGCCGAGGCGCTGCGGGAACGGATCGCCGCCGGGAGGCCCGCCCTCAACGTCCTGCTGGCCGAGAACGTCCACGACTGCGCGGCCGTGATGCGCGGCCTGCTCGCCGAGCGGCTGCCGGAGCTGCCCGCCGCCACGCTCGCGGCCAACCTCGGCCTGCTCGAGACCTCGATCGGCCGGATGATCCCGGTCCCCGACCCGGCGCTGCGGGCCACCGAACCCACCCTGGTGCGGGTCGAGCCCTACCGCCTGCTTCCCTACGACGCCGCCGCCGTCGTCGGCCAGCCGCTGGACGTGCCCGGACTGGTCGCCGACCTGTCGGTCCCGTTCTCGTTCTACGGCGACCGCAAGCTCTACATCCACAACATGGGGCACTGCCTCACCGCCTGCCTCGGCCGGCTGCTCGGGCTCGAGCTGGTCTGGCAGGCGGTCGGTCGGGTCGAGCTGCGCTACCTCGCCCGCGCCGCGATGACCGAGGCCGCGCTCGCGCTGGCCGAGCGCTACCGGGTCGATCCGGGGCCGCTGCTCGACCACATCGACGACCTGCTGTACCGGTTCGGCAACCGGGCGCTCGCCGACACCACCGAGCGCGTCGGCCGCGACCTCGAACGCAAGCTCGCTCCCGCCGACCGGCTGCTCGGCGCCTACCGGCTGGCCGCCGGGCAGGGACTGCCGACGCGGTACCTCTCGCTCGCGATCGCCACCGCCGGCGCCCTGCTGGTGCGCGAGGACGGCTGGGACGCCGGCCGGCTCTGGGCGCACCTGGACGACGGGCTTGCCGGACTGCTCGACGGCGACCGGCGCGCCCTGCTTGCCGCGCAGCTCGACGGTCTCGCCGACGGCCTCGATGCCGCGGCGCAGCTCGCGCTGATCGACCGCACCTTCGAACCTTCCCGCGTGCTGTAGCGCGGGCCGACAGACAAGGAAACCCCTGATGCCGATCGTGCTGGGCAAGGACAAGGTGGTGGCGCTGTACGCCGCCGCCGCCGAGCGCCAGTGGGTGGTACCCACCTTCTGCGCCGAGAACCAGACCACCATCGAGGCCGTGCTGGCCGCCTGCCAGGCCAAGGCCACAGAGCTCGGCACCCGGGTGCCGGTGACGATCGCCATGACGGGCCGCTACTCCCACCGGGCGCAGGCCGTCCACTACGCCGGCAGCCGCAACCCCGAGACCGGCCTGGAGCTCTTCCTGAGCGACTGCGAGGTGCTGTCACGGCCCGCCGGCGACTACCCCGACGTCGACGTCCTCACCCACTTCGACCACGGCCAGTACGACGACGACGCCGCCTGGCTGGCCGGCGACCTGTCCCGGTTCTCCTCGGTGATGTACGACGCCTCCCACGCCCCGTGGGAGCTGAACCTCGAGGTCACCGCCGCCTTCGTCGCCAGCTACGGCGACCAGGTGCTGGTCGAGGGTGCCGCCGACGAGGTGGTGGACGCCACCGGCGGGATCCGCGGCGAACTCACCTCCGCCGAGCGCGCTGCCGAGTTCGTCGAGCGCACCGGGGCCGACATGGTGGTCGCCAACCTCGGCACCGAGCACCGCGCCTCTGCCCAGGACCTGCGCTACGTCCCGGAGGCCGCCAGGGCGATCGCCGAGCGGATCGGGCCGAAGCTCGTGCTGCACGGCGCCTCCAGCGTCCCGGTGCCGCAGCTGGCGACGCTGTTCTCCGACGGCGTCTGCAAGGTGAACATCTGGACCACCCTCGAGCGCGACACCAGCCCGCTGCTGCTTCGCGCCATGCTGGAGAACGCCGACAAGGTCGCCGGCGGCGCCGCCGTCCAGCTGGCCGCCGAGGGCCTGCTCGGGCCGAACGCGCCGCTGGCCGGCCGGGCCGACATCGAGTTCTTCACCAGCTCGTGGCGCAACCAGGTCGTGCTGGCGGGGATGCGGCAGATCATCGCCTCCTATCTCGACCTCTGGTACAAGTGAGCCCGGCCGGTGGGCGGCACGATCCGGGATCGGCCGAGCCGCCACGCGCGGCTGGCTAGGGTCGAAGCATGGTGCTCTCGTCGTCCCCCAGTGATCTCGACCTCGTGGTGCGGGCCGCGTGGCTCTACCACGGCGACGGCCTCACCCAGGCGCAGGTGGCCAAACGGCTGTTCGTCTCCCGCCAGACCGTGGGACGGCTGCTGGAGGCGGCCCGCGCCCAGGGCGTGGTCCGGATCGAGATCGACGCCCGCTGCCTGTCGGCGCTCGGCCTGGCCACCAGGCTGCGGGAGACCTTCGGCCTGGTCGACGCCATCGTGGTGCCGCGCGACGACGAGACCCCGATGCCGGCCGGCCGGGTCAACGAGCGGGTCGCGGCCGCGCTGGCGGCCTACGTCCGGCGGTACCTGCACCCCGGCGCGGTGGTCGGCGTCGGCTGGGGCGACACCGTCGCCCGGTCGCTGTCGATGCTCGCCGAGGAGTCGCTGGAGGGCGTGACCCTGGCCTCGGCAGCAGGCTCCATCCAGGCCGTCGCGCAATCCCTGGCCGGCGACCCGAAGGTGGCGGCGCACCTGCGGGTGGTGCCGGCGCCGCTGCTGGTGTCCTCGCCCGAGGCCGCCACCATGCTGCGCGCCGAGGCCGCCGTCCGCGACGTCCTCGACCTCGCCGCCACCGCGACCGTCACGCTGACGGGGATAGGATCGGCCGGGCCGAACGCGTCCGCCGTCCGCTCGCAGATCGTCACTCCCGAGGAGGTCGCGACCTACATGACGATGGGCGCTGTCGGCGACATGCTGGGGGAGTGGTTCGACGCCCGCGGCCGGATCGTCAGCGGCGCCACCTCCAGCCGCCGGATCGGGATCGGGCTGGAGCAGCTCAGGGAGCTGCCGAACGTCGTCGGCGTCGCCGGCGGTCGGCACAAGGCCCAGGCCGTGCTGGGTGCGATCCGGGGCGGCTACATCAAGGTGCTGGTCACCGACGAGAACACGGCCGAGGAACTGCTGGCCAAGGGCGCGGCCGACGCCGGCGCCGCCCGCAAGGCCGGCGGGACCACCCGCCGAGGGAGGACATCGTGACCCGACAGGACCTGCTGCTCGCCATCGACGCCGGCGGCTCGGTGGTCAAGGCAACCCTCTTCGACCTGGAGCAGGGCGGCTCGCTGACCCGCTCCCGTTCGGTGCCGCTCACCCGTCCCGCCCCCGGGCAGACCGAGCGCGACCCCGGCGTGCTGTGGGCCGCCGCCGTGGCGTGCGTCCGGGAGGCGCTGGCCGGCGTCGAACGCGGCCAGGAGCGGGTGCTCGCGGTCGGCTTCACCGGCCACGGCAACGGCCTCTACCTGGTGGACGCCGACGGCTACTTCT
>JAVHXR010000001.1 GCA_031119515.1 Propionicimonas sp. | reverse complement strand
CCGCGCATGGCCTGCATCGCGGCCGTGGCGTCCGCGCTCGCCCTCGCCACGGACGCCATCGCGGCGACCGTCTCGGCTGCCGACGACCCGTTGGCGACCTCGGCTTCGAGGGTGTCGACGGCCGGCACCAGCGCGTCGAGCAGCGTCTTGTCACCGACGTCGGACTGCCCGCGGGCCTTGATGCCGTCGATGGACGCGCGCAGCGCGCGGACCAGGTCGTCGCCCTCGAAGGTCTCGCTGCCCTTCAGCTGCCCTCCCGCCCGCAGGATGGCCGTCCCCCAGATCGGCCCCGACGTCCCGCCGATCCGGGCGGAGATGGTCATCGCGACCTTCTGCAGGAAGACCCCCGGATCCGACCTGTCGAAGCTGTCCCACTGGTCGAGGACGATCTCGAATCCCCGGGCGAGGGAGAACCCGAAGTCGCCGTCGCCGACGACAGCATCGAGTTCGCCGAAGTACTTCTCGTTCGCGACGATCGTCTCGGAGAGGTTCCTCACGACGAACTCGACGTCGGCGATGGTGGCTGCCATGGTTGCTCCTTGCTTCAGTGGGAGATCAGGACGGCGAGGTCGTCGAGCGTGACGAAGTCGCCGGGGACGAAGCCGGCGGGGGCGGCCAGCACGGTGGGAGGCGAGCCGGGGTCCCCGAGGTCGCTCAACACGAGGGCCGCGCCCGTGAAGTCGTCGTCGGCGGTGAACGAACTGACGGTGACGACGGTGACGAGGCCGGCGGCCACCGCCGCCGCGACACCGATACCCGAGTCCTCCACCACCACGCAGTCGGCGGGATCGAGGGCGAGGTCGGCGAGCACCTTGAGGTAGATGTCGGGGGCGGGCTTCTTGGCTGCGACGATGTCGCCGGCAAAGACGTGGCAGTGCGGGTAGGAGTCCTCGCCGGCGGCGTACCTGAGGACGGCGCGGACGGACGCCTCGGCCGAGGTGGATGCGACAGCGACCGTCCAGCCGGCTGCCAGGGCGTCGGCGATGAGCCGGCGGATGCCGGGTCGCCCGGGCAGCAGGCCGCCCTCCACGCGCTCGGTGAAGAGGGCCGTCTTGCGCTTGTGCAGCCGGGCGATCCATGCGGAGCGCTCGTCGTCGGATGAGACCCCGGCCGCCTCGTCCAGCTCCGGGGTGAACGCGGACGCGATCCGCTCCTTGCCGCCGCCGACCCGCAGCTTCACCGCGTAATCCGCCTCGCTCCACCGGATCGGCAACCCGACCTCGGCGAAGGCCGCGTTGAAGGCCGGCAGGTGCCCGTCCCGCTCGGTGTCGGCGAGCACCCCGTCGCAGTCGAAGACCAGGGCCGGCATGTCAGGCCTTCCCGGCGCTGCCGAACACGCCGGCGTAGCCGACCGTGAGCGCGCGGACGTCGGCCGCCACCGCCGTGAACAGCGACGGCGGATCCCACTTGTCGGCGGCCTCTGCAGACTTCAGGAACGCCAGGCTCGACTGCATGAAGACCTCCTTCAGCGCGGTCGAGATGTTGACCTTCGCGCAGCCGCGGGCGATCAGGTCCTGGAACTGCTCGTCGGAGAGGCCGGAGCCACCGTGCAGCGCCATCGGGATCGGGTGAGCGGCGACGAGGTCGCTGACCCGCTGGAAGTCGAGGATCGGAGCCCGCTTGTACCGTCCGTGGGCGTTGCCGATGGCGGGCGCGAACACGTCGACTCCGGTCGCGCGCAGGTAGGCGAGGGTCACCTCCGCGGTCTGCCGGCGCGACTCCTCGTCGGACCCGATCCCGTCCTCCTGTCCGGTGATCGACTCGATCTCGCCCTCGACGTGGGCGCCGTAGCGGCGTGCCTCGGCCACCACCTCGACGGTCTGGCGCTGGTTCTCCTCGACCGGCAGCTGGGAGGCGTCGAACAGTACAGAGTTCCAGCCCTCGGCCAGGCACTCGCTGATCACCGCTCGCTCCGGGCAGTGGTCGAGGTGGAGGCAGGCCGGCACCTCGATCCCTCGTGTCATCGCCGCCCACATGGCGTACAGCACGGGGGCACCGATCGACTTCACGGTCTTGACCGAGGTCTGCACAATGATCGGCGACCGCGCCTCGACGGCGCCGGCGAGGACGTTCTCCAGGGTCAGGTCGTTGACGATGTTGATGGCCGGGACGCCGTAGCGCTGCTCGAAGGCAGGCCGCAGGATGTCGGCCAGTGGCGTGACAGGCAACGAGTGCCCCTCTCGACGTTGAGCGGATCGCCGACCGGTGCCACCGGCCGACGCTGTCACCCTAGGTCTCCCCGCCCCTCGGCTGAATGGGGGAATCCCCGACCACCGGGGGTGGGGGACCCCCCGTATCGGCAAGCGATTGCCCGCCCAGGCATGGCGATGTCCGCCCGGACATCGTCGCCTGTGCGATACTCCAAATCGAGACTGGTAGACACGTTAGAGAGCGCGAGGGCATGCGGCGGCCGTACCGACCGATCCGGCAACGGGGAGTTCGTCGGGTTATCGCTGCCGGCAGGTCGCTTCCTGCCCCGGTGCGCCGCACCGCCCGCTGGCTGGCGGCCTCGGCGGGGCTCACCGGGTCGAGTGTCCCCCGGATCCGGCTGCCGCGCGGCGTCCGGCCGCAACGACTCACCAGCTTCGACGCCTGGCGGTCCCTGGACGGGTTCGCCGCCGAGCTGCGTGCCGCGCTGGCCGGCGCCGGGGTCGAGGTCGTCCGGCTCGAACGCGCCGGACAGATCCTGCTCGCGGTGCCGGCCGAGCAGCGACGCGCTGCGCTCGCCGCCCTGGGGGCGGCGGACGGGGCGGACGGCTGGCTGGTGTCCGGCGACGCCGCCCGCGCCCGGGTGCTTGCCGATCCGGCCGCCGCGGGCGTGCGCGGGGACGACCTGCGGGTCTTCCGGCTCCTCGCCGGGCCGGGAGGCGACCTGGTCGCCGGTGCCGATCTCGCCGTCCGGTTGCAGTTCTGGTCGACGGTCGGGCGATCGGGTGCGCATCGCCAGGACGGCGGCCGGCACGCCCCCGGCACCCGGATCGCCCCGGTGCGCAACCCGGTCGCGGCCTACCTCTCGCCAGCCCTGTGGCAGGAGGCGCAGCAGCGCACCGACCGCCGGGTGCGTCCTGGCACCCCGCCCCACCTGCTCGACCTGCACGAGCCGATCGACATCGTCTACACCTGGGTGGATGCGAGCGATCCGGCCTGGCAGGCGCGTCGGGCGTCCGTCCGGCCGTCTGGGGGGCTGGCTGCGGACGCCCTCGACCCGGCCCGCACCCGCTCCCACGACGAGCTGCGGTACTCGCTGCGGTCGGTGGCGATGTATGCCGGCTGGGTCCGCCACATCTGGCTGGTGACCGATGGCCAGGTGCCGGACTGGCTGGCGGCGGACGAACGGTTGACGGTCGTCAGCCACCGCGAGATCTTCGCCGACGCCGAAGCGCTGCCGACCTTCAACTCCCACGCCATCGAGGCCCAGTTGCACCGCATCCCGGGGCTGGCGGAGCACTTCCTCTACCTCAACGACGACGTCTTCTTCGGCCGCCCGGTCCGTCCGGAACTGTTCTTCCACGGCAACGGGATCGCCAAGTTCGCAGTCTCCCCGATAGCGATCTGCCGCGACCCCGGGCACCCGGAGTGCAACGGCGCGATGCATGCGGCGCGCCGCAACCAGCGCTTCCTCGAACGGGTGACGGGGCGCACCGTCAGCCACCGGATGCAGCACATCCCCCACCCGCACCTGCGGAGCTCGCTGGCGGAACTGGAGCGGCGCCACCCCGACCTGATCGCCGGCACCGTCCGCTCCCGCTTCCGCAGCGTCGAGGACGTGTCGGTCGCCTCCGACCTGGGCCACTACTGGGCCTTTGCCAACGGACGGGCGGTCGTCGGGCACCTGGACTTCCGGTATGTCGACATCGCTTCCGTCCACGCCCCCGAGCACTACGACGGCCTGCTCGCCGACCGCGACCAGGACTGCTTCTGCCTCAACGACGTCGGCGGCGGGGACGCTGTCGACTCCGAGGCCGTCACGACCTTCCTCGCGCGGTACTTCCCGATCCCCAGCCCGTTCGAGCGGGCGGTCGCATGAGGGGCGCCTCCCTTCGCACCCGCCTGCGCGGGTGGTACGCGTCCGCGCTCAGGGCGGGCAGGCGGCTTGGGCGCTGGTCGTGGCGGACGCTGCCACGCGGCCTGCGTCGTCCGTTCCGGGTGGTCGACAGGTTCGACTCCTGGGCCTACCTCGACGACCTGGCGGCCGAGATCTCGCGCGTCCTGGACGACCACGCCATCGAGCACCTGGTGCTGGCGCGGCGGCCGCTCCCGCTGCCGCGGGTGATCCTGCGCCGCAGCCAGCGCGGTGAGGTGCTGTCGATCCTCGCCCGACACGGCCGCCGGCGGGGATGGTGGCTGGCGACCACCCGGCTGGACACGGTCGGCCGGGCAAGGCCGATCGGGTGGCGGCACTGGCTGCTGCCGGGCTACAGCTCTGTCGTCGTCACCGCCAACCTTGTGAGCCCGGCGGGAGATGCCCTCGTCCATGCCGAACTCGGGGTGGTGCTGGAGTTCTGGACCGAGTTGCAGCAGGACACCCCCACCACGGGCGGTGGCCTCGCCCCGAAGGGGACCCTCCGGGCGACCCGCCCGAACGGTGTCATCGACCACGCCGGGACCCGGCTGTGGCCGGCCATCCAGGCCAACGGCCACCGCCTGCCGGGCGACCATCCCCACCTGCTGACCGTGATCGAGCCGATCGACCTGGTCTACACCTGGGTGGACGGCTCCGACCCCGCCTGGCTGGCCCGCAAGGCCGCGGCCCTCGGAGCCGGGACGACCGCCTCGTACAGCGCCGACGCCGCCATCGACGCCCGGTTCGAGAGTCGCGACGAGCTGCGCTATTCGCTCCGCTCGGTCGAGATGTACGCCAACTGGGTGCGACGGATCTGGGTGGTGACCGACCGGCAGGTGCCGTCCTGGCTGCGTCAGGACGAGCGGCTGCGGGTGGTGGACCACAGCGAGATCTTCGCCGACCCGTCGGTGCTGCCGGTGTTCAACTCGCACGCGATCGAGTCCCAGCTGCACCACATCCCCGGCCTGGCCGACCAGTACCTGTACCTCAACGACGACATGCTGTTCGGCGCCCCGGTACGGCCTGAGGACTTCTTCCACGGCAACGGGGTGGGGAAGTTCTTCACCTCGCCCGCCGTGATCGACCTGGACGACCACTCGCTCGACGACCTCGCGGTGACGGCCGCGGCGAAGAACAACCGTGACCTGGTCGAGCGGGCCTGGTCGCAGACGATCACCAACAAGCTCCGTCACACCCCGCAGCCGCAGTCGCGCCGGCTGCTGGCCGCGTTCGAGGAGGCCCGTCCCGAGGTGTTCCGTGCGGTGATGGGGTCCCGGTTCCGAAGCCACGACGACCGGGCCCTGCCGAGTTCGCTCAGCCAGTACTACGCCTTCGCCGAGGGTGCGGCCGTCACCGGCCGGGTGACCTACGGCTACCTCGACCTCGCCTCCCGGGATGCCGCCACCACCCTGGAGTTGTGGCTCCACCGGCGCGGGATGCAGTGCCTGTGCATCAACGACTCCGGCGAGGGTGACCCACGGGCACGGGGCAAGGTGGACGCCGCGCTGCGGGCGTTCTTCACCGGCTGCTACCCGGTGCCGAGCCGTTGGGAGGACCGCCGGTGAACGCAGGTTTCTCGCTGTCACGACGAGTGGGCGGCGTCGAGGTCTTCGCCTGGAACCCGGCACGCACCGGTCAGGATGGCCTCCCGAGTCTCGTCAACAACTTCGGCGACCTCCTCGCGGAGTACCTCGTGGAGAGGCTGGCCGGGCCGGCCGTGTCGCTGCGGCCGGCGCCCGGAGACGGGCCCACCCTGTTCACGGCTGGGTCGGTGCTCCACTTCGTCACCGGGCCGGCCGTCGTCTGGGGCAGCGGGATCAATTTCAAAGTGCCTGATCCCATGCCTCGCGCCACCGACCGGCTCGACGTCCGCGCGGTGCGCGGGCCGCTCACCGCGCGAGCGCTCGCGGCACACGGTGTCGTGGTGCCCGAGGTCTTCGGTGACCCGGCGCTGCTCCTGCCGAGGCTTCACCCCGAGTTGCTCGACTGGGCCTCGCGCAAGCAGCACGCGGCCGTCGTGGTGCCGAACCTCAACGACCTTCCCGGGACGTCGGCCGAGGCCCACGCTCTCGGGCTCCCCGTGATCGACCCGACCGCACCGCTGGATCATGTCCTGCACGCGGTGGCCCAGAGCGAGTTCGTGGTCGGGAACTCCCTTCACGCCATCGTGGTGGCGGACGCGCTGGGCATCCCGGCGCGGCTCGTGACCTCCACCGTCGAGCACCCGTTCAAGTACCGCGACTACCTGGCGGGCACCGGACGGCCCGGAACCGTGATCGCGTCCGACCTGGCCGACGCGCTCCGGCTCGGTGGCCACGAGCCTGTCCGTGCCGATCTCGACCTGCTGTTCGAGGCGTTCCCCCGCGACCTGTGGTCCGGGCGCGCGGCACAAGCTGCCGCCGCCCCCGTCCGGTCGGAGCGGGTCATCCTGGACGCCTGGGCCCGGGTGATGGCACGGACGCCACCCACCGCCGAGCAGGAGGTCGACGAGTTCCTCCAGCAGCGGCTGCCACGGCTCTCGGCGCTGGCCGATCTCGCGCTGGACTCCGGAAGCCCGGATCCACTACGGGACGACGCCCCCGCGGCCGCCCCGTACCTTGCCGCGTTCGCGGCCGAGGCCCACTGGTACACCGGCCTGCTGCGCGATCTCGGGCCGACCTCCACCGCAGCGGACGAGGCACTGAGGTGCCTGGCGGACGACCGCCCGGAGTTGTTCCTGCGCTGGCGCTGGCTGGTTCGGACCGGGCCGCACGCGGTGCTGCAGCGCGCCCAGGTCGGCTCCGCACTCGTGGCGACCATCGCGCTGCGGACCGGCCACCTCACCAACGCCCTGCACCGGGTGGAGATCCGGTTCACCAGCCGGGAGGGCCGGGTCGTGGCAGCCGCCGCGCCGATCTTCTCGATGAATGCCGGACAGTGGTCGGTCGAGGTCACCGTCGCGGTACCCACCGAGGAACTGCAGGGCTCGGCCTGGGCTGTGGACGCGCTGCTCGACGGCGAGGAGCGGCTGGCCGTGCTCGCGACGGCGAGCCCGACGCTGTCCGGCTTCCCCGGCTGGTGGGACGCGCCGCCTCCGCCGTGGGGACTCGACCTCACCACCCGGCACCCGGAGGTGGACTGATGGGCGTCATCCACGTCTTCCCGGACTGGCGGGAGAATCCCTACCTGAACATGCTGTACCTCGGCGCGCGGGCCGAGGGCTGGCAGGTGGACGGGTCGATCGACCTCCCCGGCCTGCTCCCCGGCCTGGCCGGGCTTCGCGGCGGAGACGTCTTCCACCTCCACTGGACCTCGCCGGTCTGCGATGCCCAGGCGACCGCCCGGGATGCCCGCGCCGCTCTCGACGCGTTCCGCGGTGCCGTCGATGCCGCGCTCCGGGAGGGCGTGCGGCTGGTGTGGACCATCCACAACCTGGTCGCCCACGACTCCCGCTACCCCGACCTCGAGGTCGAGTTGGCAGAGTTCCTCGCCGACCGGGCGACAGCCGTCATCCAGCTCAACCCGTGCACCGTCGCGGCGGCACGAGAGTTCTACCTCGTCCCCACGCACAAGGTTCGGACACTGCGGCACGCCAGCTACCTCGGGATCTACCCGCCGGCCCCGTCCCGGCAGGACGCGCGGGAGTCGTTCGACCTCGCCCCGACCCGGCGCACGGTCGGCTTCGTCGGCCGGATCCGGCCCTACAAGGGGATCGAGACCCTCCTTGCGGCGGTCGGCCTCGCCGCCCGGGAGGTGGACGGGCTGACGCTCCTGCTAGCCGGTCGGACCGACCCCGCCCACAAGGCCGAACTCGACAAGCTGATGCCCGCCGGCGTCCCGGTCGTCAGCCGGCATTCGTTCGTACCGGATGCGGACCTCGGGCGCTGGTTCAGCGCCTGCGACGTGATGGCCTTCCCCTACCAGCGCATCCTCAACTCCGGCAGCCTGCTGTTGTCGGCGACCTACGGGAAGCCGTGCATCCTTCCCGCCGAGCCGCATCTCGTCGGCGCGCTGGAGGGTGAGGACTGGGTCACGTTCTTCAGCCCGGGAGCGAGAGCCGCTGAGTCACTGGCGGAGGCGATCGTTGCCGCGCTCGGTCGGCCCACCAGCAGGCCCGGACGATCAGCCCGACGGTTCGCAGGCGAGTACACGGCCTACGACATGGCGTGGGACTATGTCCGGCTCCTGGAGGAGCTTCCCGGGTTGGAGGGACGGTGATGGCGAGCAATCCCCTGCTGAGCGTGGTGATCCCCGCGTACAACGTGGAGGCGTGGCTGGGCGACTGCCTGTGGTCGGTCCTGCGCCAATCGCTGGCCGACCTCGAGGTCCTGGTGGTCGACGACAGGTCACCAGACCGTTCGAGGGCGGTGGCCGAGCTGCACCGCGCGGGCGACCACAGGGTGCGAGTGCTCCAACACCGGTCCAACCGCGGCCCGGCGGCGGCCCGGAACACCGGCCTGAGGGTCGCGCGCGGGCGCTACGTCACCTTCGTCGATGGCGACGACCTCGTTGCCGAGAGCGCCTTCGAGCGGCTGGTGGGGAGCCTCGAGCGAACCGGCTCGGACTTTGCGACCAGCCCGATCGAGGACTTCGGCGGCCGTCATCGACGCCGCTACTGGACCAACCGCGGCCCGGAGTTCCGTACCCGGCACGAGCGGGTCTCGCTCCTGGAGGCTCCCGGCCTGGTCCTCGACCACTCACCCGTCAACAAGGTCTTCCGCCGGGACTTCCTGCTCGAGTTCGATCTCGTCTGGCCGGAGGGAACCCGGCACGAGGACGTCTGGCAGGCGACGCACGCCTACGCCCGTGCCCGCGCGGTCGACGTGGTCCCCGAGGTCGGCTACTTCTACCGGCGACGCACCGGCTCGGAGACCGCGTCCCTCGGCACGGCGCGGATGCTCGCCGACTGGGCGAGTGTGACGACCGAGGCGATGCGGGTGCTCCGCGAGGCCGGCCTGGAAGCCGCCCGCTCTGTCTTCGCCCGCAAGGCGCTCGTCGACGAACTGCTCTGGCGGCTGCCGGCCCTGACCGCAGCCGCCGCCAGCGTCCCCGGTACCGCCGCCCTGGTACGGGACCTCGTGGCGTCCGCCCCCCCGCGCGCCCTCGCTGGCCAGACCGCCGAGACGAGGTGGGCGGTGGCACTGCTCGCCCTCGGCCGGGAGGATCTGCTCACGCTCGTGGGAGGGCGTCAGTCGTCCCACCCGGAACCCGACCTCTCAGGGCTGGACGATGACCTGCCCGCCGAACTCGTCACCACCCTCGGCCTCGGCGACCTCACCCTCAAGCAGGCGTTCCGCAGTCGCATTCTCGGCTCGCCCGGGCCCGACCTTCGAGAGACCGGCCACGCTGCCCCGACGGTATCCGTCGTCATCCCGACCCACGACGTCGAGGAGTACCTCGACGAAACCCTTCGCAGCATTCGCGCGTCCAGTTACCGCGCCCTCGAGATCCTGGTGGTCGACGACTCCTCGACCGATGACGCCTGGGACATCATCCAACGGCACTCCGCCGAGGATCCCCGCCTCCGCGCCTTCCGCTCGCCCGGGCGGGGCGGCGCGCAGGCCCGCAACTTCGCGATCGAGGTCGCAACCGGGGAGTACCTCGCCTTCGCCGACGGGGACGATCTCGTCCCGCCCCGCGCGTACGTGGCGCTGGTCACCGCCGCCGAGCGGACCGGAGCCGACATCACGGCCGGCAGGTACCTCCACTTCCATGCGACCCAGACCTGGGATCCGGTCGACCGGTACGGCTACGGCATCCGGCTGGATGGGATCGAGCCCGCCGACCACACCAGACTGCTGGGCAATCGCAGCAGCTGGGACAAGCTCTTCCGTCGCGACTTCTGGGCCGCCCACCGGATCTCCTTCGCAAGCGTGCCGCGTGGCAACGACATCCTGCCCCTCGGGGTCGCCTTCACGAGCAGGCCGCGGCTGACCGTGATCCCCGACGTGGTGTACGTCTACCGGACCCGACCGGGCGCCGGCTCGATGACGTCGAGAATGAAGGCCGGCAACGACGAGTCGATCGCGAGTTGGGCCACCCAAGAGTCGGTCTACGCCCGTCTGATCCAGCTCACCGCCGAGCCGGCGCTCACGGAAGAGTACTGGACCCGCGCGCTTCCTGCGCACCTTCGCTACAACCTGCGACCGTATCTGGCGGGTCGCGCCGAGGCAGCGCCGGAGCACGATCGGGTGCCAACCGAACTCGCCAGTCTGCTGGATGCCGCACCCGACGGATGGCTGCAGCGCCAGGAGCCGGCGTTGCAGGGCGTGCTGGCGCTCCTCCGCCGCCACGAGCTCGCGCCCGCAGCCAAGCTGGCGGCCGAGTTGTGGGAGGGCCGGCGGGTCGTCCTCGCAGAGGCGCTGGACGTGGTCGAGGCAGTCGCCCGGACCGGCCTGGTGGACTCCGAAGCGCTCAGCAGGCTGGCCTGGGGGATGATCGTGCGACGCCTGCTCGGCGCTGGCGAACGCGCGACCCTGACGGATGCGCAGCGAGCGATCGAGGTGTCGCGGGCACTCGCTTCTGACCACCACGCGGTACCGGCAACCGTCCCCGCGGGCCAGGAGGACCTGGTGTCGCACGCCCTGCGCAAGGGCTCCGCCGAGGATGTGCTCGGCCTTCTCGTGCCGACGGCGCCGATCACGGGGGCGGTGTTCCGTTCAGGCTGGGGCAGCGCGCGGCTGAGCGGCCCCGCGATCCCGGGCGCGATCCGGTATCTTCGCGTCCTCGCGGTGCGGCGACTCGACGGCGAGCGGGTCCGCCTCCCGCTCGGCAGGATCGTGCCGGCGGCCGACGGATCCGGCTGGACCGCGACCCTGCAGACGGTTGCCGTCCCCCCCGGGACCTGGGACCTCACGGTGGAGTACGAGGACGGGTTCGGCCTGCGACGACGCCAGCTGCGTTGCCGGGTGGTGCGCCTGCCGGCTGGGCTCTCCCGGCTGGCCCGGGTCTCGCCGGCGAGCGGGGGGGTCACCCAGTCGATCGTTGTCCGCCCGTCCCTGTGGGCCCGCGTCCGGCGGGTGCCCGACCGGTTCTCCGGTGGTGCCTGACCGGTGGCCCCGGCGGGCCGATCGCCGGGCCGAGGTCACCATCGTCGTCCCTGCCCACAATGTGGGCCGCTACCTCGGGGCCTGCCTCGACTCGCTCCGGGCACAGACGGAGTGGGCGCGCTGCCTGGCGATCGTGGTGGACGACGGCAGCGTCGACGACACCGGCGAGGTCGGCGCGCGCTATGCGGCACTTGACTCCCGGATCCAGTGCCTGACGCAGCGGAACGGCGGACCCGGGCCCGGTTCCGCGCGCAACCATGGGTTGCGTCGGGTCGCGACTCGCTTCGTGATGTTCGTCGACGGCGACGACGAACTCACCCCCCGGGCAGTCGAGTTGTTGCTCGGCGCGGTGACGGAAGACGACCTGGACCTCGCGATCGGGGCGACCGAGCAGTTCCCGATCGGCCGGACCTGGCCGTGGAGCGGCTACTTCGATCAGGGTGCGCGCTCGGTGACGAACCTGGACGAGGTCCCGTTGCTCGTCCACGACGCGAGGACCTGCAACAAGCTCTACCGGACGCGCGCGCTGCGGGCGAGCGGACTGCGCTTCGGCGAGCGAATGCACTTCGAGGACGCCCTCGTCACGGTCCCACTGATGCTCCGCCAGGAGCGGCTCGGGCTGGTCGGCGACGCCGTCCATCGGTACCGCAAGCGAGCCGAAGGCGGGTCGATCATGGACGCGCACTTCACCAGGCTCGAGAACTACTGGGATCACCTCGCGGTTGTCGAGCGCCTCGCCCGGCTCGCGCCCCGGCTGCCGCCGCGACGCCGACCGGTGCTGCAGTCGTTCCTGGTCCGCAGCTTCCAGGGGTTCGTCCGGCGCGCACCGTCTGCGCTTCCCCCTGGGCGACGCGAGGAGTTCTTCGCCCGGGCTCGCCGAGCGCTCTCGGGAGCGGACCCCGACGTCGTGCTCGGGGCGACGAGGGATGCGTCCGAACGCGCCGGCTTCGTCACGATGATGGAGAACGACGTCGCCTCGTTCCTTGACCTGCCGCGGCTGACGCGGCGCCTCGAGGCCTACCGAGGCGACCTCTACCTCGCCGTCCCGACGAGTTCCGACGCAACCCACGCCCTGCTGCGAACCGGCAGCACCCGGGCCTGGGCGGACTCCCTCGAGGCGGACACCACCGGGGTCACGTTCCGACTGCGGCTACGCATCCAGGGCGCTCACGACCTGGATCAAGCCCTCGAGCGAGTCGTACTGCGCGGGCTGCGCGACGACCGACCCGTCTTCGAGGTGCCGGTCCAGCTGGCGCTCAAGGACGCCGCCGGGGCACAGCACACCGCCCGGATCACCGTCCCGCGGGAGGCACTCGGGACCGGGGAGACGCTGCTCCGGTTGGGATTCGAGACCGCGACCGGTCGCACCGATCGGTGGGTGCGCCTCCCCCGCGACACCGTCGCCGAGGGACCGGTCCGGTTGGCGCAGGACTGGGTCGGGCTCACCGATCACGACGGGCGGGCGGCGCTGCGGGCCGGATCGGTGCGAGACGATCAACCCGCCTCGTAGAGCGCTCCGTCCTCGAAGTTCTCGAGCAACTCCAGCCGCAAGCCGAAGGCCACGAGGTCGGCCGGCTTCAAGGTGGTGGCGTCCCGCTCGTAGAACGCGACGTGGGTGACGACGCCGCTGTCGATCTTGTCCCGGAGTATCGCCAGATCCCGCTTCTGACGCGCGGGCGGGAACCAGTGGTCATCCCGCGGAACGGTGCCCGCCGCCGTCCTTCCGCTCACCCAGTACAGCCGTTCCGGGTAGCCCATGGCGATCCCCGCGTCCGGCGGCAGTCCCGCTATCGCGGCGAACAGCGGTGACCGCTGGAGCGCGACACCGCTGAATCCGATGCCCCACCTGCTCGTGTTGCGGGCATACTCGACCGAGCCTGCGACCGGGAGGCTCAACACGGCCGCCAGGGCGACGCCCGCGACCACCACGACCGGACGACGCACTGCGGCCCGCCTCGAGCGACCGGCGGGGGCTCGCACCAACTCGTGGGCTCCATAACCGATCAACACCACCATCGGAGTGAGGGCGGGGGCCAGCAGGCGAGCGCCGATCGGGTCGATCACGGTGGTGAGTTCGCTCCACGCAAGCACCACCCACCACAGCCCGGCGAACCCGGCGAGGGTGAGCGCCCGCGGATCGCGTCGCACCAGCGCGACGACGACCGACGCCACAAGAGCGGCCGCCACCGCGGAGCCGACGACCGGCGCCAGGTGTGCCAGTCGTCCCGCCAGAACGTAGTCGCCGAGCGCAGTCATCGCCTGCGCAAGGACGTCGAGCGGCGAGACGACGCCGGCGGTGCGCGGCCCGAGCGGCCCCGAACCCAGGGACAGGTTGCGGGTCACCACCGCGACCAGGCCGATCGACGACACCACCCCGGCGACACCCGCCCGGGCACCCGCCCTGAGCCATCCGACCCGTGGCAGGAGGACACCGAACACCGTTGCGACCACAACCGGGATCAGGAGCAGCCCGAGATAGCGGAGCGAGATGGCCGCGCTCGTGGCAACCCCCACCAGGACCAGCCGCGGCCAGGAGAATCCCCCGGCCCGGCAGCCGTTCACCACCAGGAGCAGCGTCACCAGGACAAGCGCGGAGAAGAGCGGCTCGCTGAACAGGTAGGCGTGGACGAACAGCGTCGCTTTGGAGACCGCCACCACGGCGGTGCACGCGAGGGAGGCCAGTCGGGGAAGACCCAGGGCTCGGGCCAACGCGTAGCTGAGGGCCACCATGGCGGCGACCGCGAACACGTTCAGCACCACCGCCGCGGTCGGCACGTCGACCCCCAGGCTCAGGAGCGAGCCGAGGATGACCGGCAGCCCCGGCGGAAACAGCGTCATGGGGTTGCCGTTGACCATCAGCACGTCACCGCTGCGCGCGAAGGACTCGGCACCGGCGAGATAGTTCACCGAGTCGGGCGTCGCGCCCGGCCCATGACTGGTCGCCGCTGTCACGAGCCCTGCCGGCCACACCATCAGGGCGCCGACCACCGTCCAACTCAACGCTCGCCCGGGCCGTCCTCCGGAACCCGCGGCCGGCCGATCCATCACCGCTCCTCACCCCAAGTCGACGGCTCCCACCCTAGGCAGGAAGCCTCGACCCCGCCGGGGATCCGGGGGATTCGTCGGCAGGCGGCCCATGGGGTGCACTCCTCAGCCGGAGCGCACCAGCAACTCCGTCCGCGAGCGCACCCGGGCCTTTCGCAGCACCGCGGAGACGTGCTTCTCGACCGTCTTCACCGAGATTCCGAGGCGGTGCGCGATCTGCTTGTCCGCCATCCCCTGCTCGACCAGGCCGCGCACCTCGGCCTCGCGCTGGGTGAGCCGCAGGTCGCCGTCCACCGACGGCAGCCCGCCGAGCTGCTCGAGCATCCCGCCGAGCACCAGCACGTCGCCCCTGGCGACGCCCACCACGGCCCTTCCGACGGCGGTGGCGTCGGCATCGGAGTTCACGAAGCCGCGCGCCCCGGCCGCGGCCCACTCCCGCACCTCCGCCTCGGCGGCGGTGGGGCGGTCGTTCACCGCGACCACACCGACGGCGGCGTCGACGGCGGCGACGGCGGTCACCAACGAGGGCCCGGTGGTGCCCGGCAGTCGTGTGCCGGCCAGCACGACGTCCGGGCGCAGCAGCCGGACGGCCTCGACCGCCTCGGTCAGCTCCCCCACCTCGGCGACCACCTGCACCGTCGGCTCGCTCTGCGCGAGCAGCCGCACCAGCCCGGCCCGCATCGCAGGCTGGCCGTGGACGACCAGCACGCGCAGCCTCGGGCCGTCGGTGACCCCGTTGCCGGCCGGGTGGAAGGGCAGGTCCGCCCGTACCCGCGTCCCCCAGCCGGGCGTCGAGTCGATCCGGACGCGGCCGCCGACCTGGCCGGCGCGGGCGACCAGACCCGGCAGCCCGACCCCGCGCGGCCTGGCCAGCTCGGCGTCGAGGTCGAAGCCGGCGCCGTCGTCCTCGACGATGACGGCGATCCCGTCCGATCCGTACACCAGGCCCAGTCGGACCATGCTGGCGCGGGCGTGCTGGGTGACATTGGCCAGCGCCTCGCCGACGATCCGCAGCAGCTGGTGCTCGACGCCGGGGGCGACCTCCTGCGGCTCGCCGAACTCGCGGAACACCGGGGTGAGCCCGGTCGTCGCTTCCAGCCACTCCAGGTCGAGCCGGATGCTGTCGGCGAGCGACCGCCGGCTGTGGCCCGCCGGCCGGAGCCCCCAGACCGCCCGCCGTCCCTCGTTCAGCGTCTCCTCGGCCGAACGCTGGGCGTCCAGCAGGGCAGGGACGGCGTCGCCGCCCCGGCTGAGCTGCTGGTGCGCCTCGCCGAGCTTGAGGATGATCGTCGCCAGGCCCCGACCCACCGAGTCGTGCAGCTCCAGCATCGACCGCTCCCGCTCGGCGACCACCGCGTCCGCCTTCGCTCGGGCGGCCGACTCCCCGTGCAGCCGGGAGTTGGCGATCGCGATCGCGGCATGGGTGGCGAAGTGCTGCAGCAGATCGGCGTCGGCCTGGGTGAAGCGCTGCGCGTCCGTCCCTGCGAACACCACCAGGGACCCGATCGGTGAGCCGTGGCGCAGGATCGGTGCACCGATGACGGCACGCCGGTAACGCGGCTCGTGGGGCTCGATGTGGCCCCTCCCGACCTGGGAGTAGGCCTCGTAGACGACGGGCTTGCGCGCCTTCGCGACGGCGCCGGTGACTCCCTCGTCCAGGGAGAACACCTGGCCGGTCTGGCAGCCCTCCTCGAGGTCGATCTGCTTCAGGTAGGTGTGCGCGGCGGAGTCGATCAGGCACAGCGAGCCGCTGCGGCAACCCAGCAACTCGACGGCGCTGCGCAGGATGCGCTCCAGCAGCGGCTGCAGCCGGAACTCGCCCGCCAGGTCCTCCGCCACGGCCGCGATCGCCTCGGCCCAGGCACGCTGGCGCGTCGGCTCGATCGGGGTCTGCCGGAGTTCACCCATACCTGCCCCCACGCTGGGATCGGATCGTCGCGAGTCTACGCGTGGCGAGCAGGGGTGGCTATGGCGGACGGTCGGGGACGCGGAACCGACCCGCAGCCGGGGCCGGCGAGACGGCTCCCCGTCCGGGATGAGCGGGCCCGCTACAGCACGGCCCAGGTCAGCGGCGTACCACGGGAGACGTCGGCGGCGAAGGCGCGACCCTCCACCAGCGCGAAGTCGTCCGGCGCGAGTCCGCCCGAGGGCCGGATCGAGCGGACGTTGGCGGCCGAGACGAGGTCGCCGCGCCGGACGTCTGCGACCACGTAGAGCGATCGGCGCAACGCGAGCACCGCCCGCTCCTCCTCGGTCGGCCCGAACCCGGTGCCGCTGGCGACGGCGACCCTGGCCTGCTCCGCGGCCGTGACCAGCCGGGAGAACTCCGCGGGGGTGAGGGAGAAGCCGGAATCCACTCCGCCGGCGTCGTCGTCCAGGGTGACGTGCTTCTCGATCACAACCGCGCCGAGAGCGGCAGCCGCAACGCTGACGCCGATGCCGAGGGTGTGGTCGGAGATGCCGACCGGGAGGTCGAACGCCTCCCTCAGGACGGCGATGTTGCCCAGCCGGGCCTCCTGCGGGAGCGCGGGATAGGCCGCCGTGCAGGCGAGCAGCACCACCTGGTCGTTGCCGACGCCGCGGACGGCCGTCACGGCGGCGTCGATCTCCGCCAGGGTCGCCATCCCGGTCGAGACGATCACGGGCTTGCCGGTCCGGCCGATCTCCCGCAGCAGCGGCAGGTCCCCGATCTCGGCCGAGGCGGTCTTGTACAGGCCGACGCCCAGCTCCTCCAGGAACGCCACCGACGTCGGGTCGAACGGGGTGGAGAACGGGATCAGGCCGAGCCCGCGGGCGCGGTCGAAGATCTCCTCGTGCCATTCCCACGGGGTATGGGCCTGCTGGTACAGGGCGTGGAGGTTGCGGCTGCCCCACAACTCGTGGTCGGCCGCGACCCGGAAGGCGGGCAGATCGACGTCGATCGTCAGGGTGTCCGCGGTGTAGGTCTGGAGCTTCACCGCTGTGGCCCCGGTGGCCGCGATGGCATCCACGATCGCGAGGGCCCGCGACAGGTCGCCGTTGTGGTTTCCGGACATCTCCGCGGCAGTGAAGACGGGTTGTCCGGCGCCGATCGCGGTTTCGCCTATCCGCAGGATGTCGCGTGCGCTCACTCGCCTAGAGTAAGCCCCATGCCTCTGCTCCAACGCTCGAGCCTGCTCATCACCGGCGGCACGGGTTCCTTCGGCAAGTCGTTCATCCGGTACGCCCTGGACAACCTGGACCCCACCCGCCTGGTGGTGTTCTCGCGGGACGAGCTGAAGCAGTACGAGGCCCGCCAGCTCTTCGGGGACGACCCCCGGCTGCGCTGGTTCATCGGCGACATCCGCGACCAGAGCCGCCTGCTTCGCGCCATGCACGGCGTCGACTACGTCGTCCATGCCGCCGCGCTGAAGCAGGTCGACACCGCGGAGTACAACCCGTTCGAGTTCGTCAAGACGAACGTGCTCGGCAGCCAGAACGTGATCGAGGCCGCGATCGACTCCGGGGTGAAGAAGGTGGTCGCGCTGTCCACCGACAAGGCGTCCAGTCCGATCAACCTGTACGGCGCCACCAAGCTCACCGCGGACAAGCTCTTTATCTCCGGCAACCACTACGCCGCCGCGTACCCCACCCGCTTCGCGGTGGTGCGCTACGGCAACGTGATGGGCAGCCGCGGCTCGGTGATCCCCTTCTTCCGTCGCCTGGCCGAGGCCGGCCAGCCGCTGCCGATCACCGACCTGCGCTGCACCCGGTTCTTCATCTCGCTCGGCCAGGCGGTGCGGATGGTGGTCGACGCCTTCGACCACATGCAGGGCGGTGAACTGTTCGTCCCGCGGATCCCCTCGATGAAGGTCGTCGACCTGGCACAGGCGATCGCACCCGGGGCGGCCATGACCGACGTCGGATTGCGCCCGGGGGAGAAGCTGCACGAGGAGATGATCAGCCCCGAGGAGGGCCGCCGGGCGCTGGCCCTGAGCGGCGGGCGGTACTTCGTGATCCAGCCGGATCTGGCCGGCTGGGGCTACCGGGCTCCAGAAGCCGCCACGCCCGTCCCGGCCGACTTCTCCTACCGGTCCAACACCAACGACCAGTGGTACACCTCCGCACAGATCGCCGAGTTGTTGGCCGGCAAGGAGTTCTGAGGTGCTGCCGTACGGCCGCCAGTCGATCTCGGAGGCCGACATCGAGGCGGTCGCGGCGGTGCTGCGCGGCGACTGGCTGACGACCGGCCCGGTGGTCGCCGAGTTCGAGGCGAGGCTCGGTGCGCTCGCCGGGGGTCACCGCGCGGTCACCTGCACCTCCGGGACGGCGGCGCTGCACATCGGCTACGCCGCGGCCGGGGTCGGGCCGGGCGACGAGGTGGTCTGCACGCCGATGACCTTCGTGGCGACGGCCTCCGCAGCGTCGATCCTCGGGGCAAAGGTGGTCTTCGCCGACGTGGCCGAGGACACCGCACTGCTCGACCCGGCCGCCGTCGCCGCCGCTGTCGGGCCGCGCACCAGGGTGGTCGCGGCGGTCGACTACGCGGGTCAGCCGGCCGACTACGACGCGCTCCAGCCGATCGCCGACAGCGTGGGGGCGCTCACCCTGGCCGACGCCGCACACTCCATCGGCGGAACCGCCGGCGGCCGACCGGTCGGTGACCTCGCCGACATCACCACGCTGTCGTTCTTCCCCACCAAGAACATCACCACCGGCGAGGGCGGCGCCGCGGTGTTCCGGGACCCGTCGCTCGGACGGCGCGCCCACGAGTTCCACTTCATCGGGCTGGTGCGCGACCCCGACCGGTTCCGGATCACCGACGAGGGCCCCTGGCACCAGGAGGTGCACGAGTTGGGCCTCAACTACCGGCTGACCGACGTCGCCTGCGCGCTCGGCCTCTCCCAACTCTCCCGGCTCGAACAGTTCAAGCGGCGGCGCGCGGAGATCGTCTCGCGCTACGACGCGGCGCTCTCGGGGATGGACGGGCTACGGCTGCTCGGTCGCCGCCCGGACACCGACCCCACCTGGCACCTCTACCCGGTGCGGGTGCTGGGCGGGCGGCGTCGCGAGGTGTACGAACGGATGCGCGCCGCCGGTATCGGCGTCCAGGTCAACTACATCCCGGTCTACTGGCACCCGGTCTACCAGGACCTGGGCCACCGCCGGGGGGAGTGCCCCAACGCCGAGGCGTTCTACGCCGAGGAACTGTCGCTGCCGCTGTTCCCCGATCTGACCGACACCGATGTCGACCGCATCATCCACACGATCGACAAGGTGCTCGGCTAGCCTCGCCTCGTGTACCAGACAGAGCAGGAAGAGTTCTGGGCCGGGGAGTTCGGCGACCAGTACATCGCCCGCAACACTGGCAGCGCGCTGGTCGGCGGGAACCTGAACCTCTTCTCCCGGGTGCTCTCCCGGACCAGTGGAGTCTCGTCGCTGATCGAGTTCGGCGCCAACATCGGCAACAACCTGCGGGCGATCGCGCAACTCCTCCCGGACTGCGAGCTGGCCGCGGTCGAGATCAACGCCGCCGCCGCGCAGCAGCTCGCCGAGGCGCTGCCCGCCGTCCACCTCCACCACTCCTCGCTGCTGGAGTTCGAGCCCGACCGCAGCTACGACGTCGCCCTGACCAAGGGCGTCCTCATCCACATCAACCCCGACGCCCTCCCGGTGGTGTACGACAAGCTGTACGCGGCCAGTTCCCGGTACCTCGTCGTGTGCGAGTACTACTCGCCGGTCCCGCAGGAGATCGGCTACCGCGGCCACGACGGCAAGTTGTTCAAGCGTGACTTCGCCGGGGACCTGCTGGAGCGGCATCCCGACCTCGCGCTGGTCGACTACGGGTTCAACTACCGGCGCGATCCGGTCTTCCCGATGGACGACCTCACCTGGTTCCTGCTCGAGAAGCGGGGCTGAGCCCGCGTCGCCTCACCGGGCGACGCGCGCCAGAACGGCCCCCCACAGGGTCCGGATGCGACGCACCGGCCCGGCCGAGGGCGACTCCGGCGGTGGCACTGCCATCGCCGCCATGACCTCGCCCACCCGCCGGGCAGACTGACCATCCAACCCGCCGCGGTTGTAGTAGCCGATCCGGGCAGCGGCCTGCGCGAGCCGGGCGGCGCGGAAGCCGGGATCCTCCAGGAGCCGGCGGATGCTTCCGGCCAGCTCGGCCGGCTCGGCCTCCACCACGCCCGACTCCTCGTCGAAGGTCGGCCCCAGGATCGCCAGCCCCTCCGCCACCAGGTTCACCACCGGCGTGCCGACGAGCATCGCCTCCACCAGGTAGTTGGAGTCGACCCCCACCATGACGTCCGCGGCGACCGCGAACTCGCGGGTGTGGGCAGTACAGCGGACGTAGCGCTGCAGCTTCGGCTCACCCTCGGCCAGCAGCTCGGTGAGGGTCGCCTCCCCGCGACTGGTGTTCGCCGGGCGGTCCTTGATGACCGCGTTCACCCGTACCCCGGAGCGGCCGAGTTCCTCGCAGGCCGCGAGGAAGGCGCGCAGCGACGCCGCGTTCGTGTCCCCCGGCGGTTCGAGCCCCGTCATGTGACCCATCCAGGTGGTGCCGAAGACGACCAGTGGCAGCGTCGGGTCGAGGCCGTACTCCTGGTCGAGCTCAGCCCTGAGCTGGGGGCGGCGGCCGGCCAGCGCTGCGTAGCCGTCCCACGCGGGGTTGCCGGTGACCACGATCCGGTCCGGGGCGACGCCCAGGTCGAGGTAGCCCTCGGCTCCCCGCGCACCGTACACGGCGAGCTTGTCGGCACCCAGCCGCGCGTGGACGGTGTAGGGGTCGGCCAGCGCGATCGAGTGGGCGAGGTGGAGACTCGGGATCTTGTGGGACGCCGCCCATCCCGCGACCAGGCGGCCGCGCGCGGTGATGTCCTCGGTCGTGGCGTAGAGCCGGATGTCGTAGCACGCCCGTGCCGCCGCCAGCGACTGCAGCACCATCACCGCCGCCGGGAGTTCGGCGTCCATCCGCTCGGCCACCAGGCGCCGCAGCAGCTCGCGCCCGACTGGATCGACCCCCTCCGGCTCCCATCCGGCCAGGTGCCCGCGCAGCGCCTCCGCCGCGGGCAGGAGTCGCTTGGCCGGGCTGTACCGCGGCGGCAGCAGGCTGCGGGTGGCAACCACCTCGCAGCCGTGCCGGGCGGCGAGCTCCAGCAGCTCAGGGCTGGCCGCGCTCCCGGGGACGAGCAGGACGACGGGGCCGCGAGACTCCAGGAACACCTCCAGCGCACCGAAGTGGTGCGCCCAGAGGCTGACGAGGACGGCGATGGGCTTCATCCCAGCCGCTCCTCGTAGAGGTCGTAGTACTGCTCGAGGATGGCGCGGACGAGCCCGTAGTCCAGCGACAGCGTCAGGTCGGTGGCGTGCAGGACGCGCTCGCGGCAGCCGTCCGACCACTCCCGGGCCAGGCGGGTGGCCTCGCCGTCGGCGGCTTTCGCCCGCCGCCAGCGCGCGAACTCACCGGACCGGGCGGGCGTCAACAGTCCGTCCGGATCGAACGCCGGCCAGCGCGAGCTGAGCTGGTCGAGCAGTTCGAAGGCGAACACCCGCGCCTTCAGCGGGGTGAGCAGCCGGTCGAGGTCGCCCTCCAGGCTCCCGGCCGGGCCCACCTGCGCCCGGACGAGTTCCACCAGGTCCGCGGCGCCAGACCCGGACAGCGCCAGGCGGTGGCGCTCCGCGAACCCCGCGTTGCCGGCGGGATCGGCGTGCCGGGCGAGCACCACCATCACATACGGCGCCACGCCGGGGGGCAGGGCTTGAACCACCCGCTGCTCGAGGAAGGCGGCCAGGTCGGCGCGCCCGTCGTCGCGTGCCAGCCAGGACACCCCGCGGCGCCACCGGTGGGTGCGGTCCAGCGGGGCCAGCAGCGAACGTCCGCCGAACGGGTGGCCGAGCAGGGCGCCGTAGGGCACCACAGCCTCCACCGTGGTCTGCGCGGCGGTGGCGAACCTGGCCAGTTCCGCGACCCCGAGCGCGGCGCGTCCGCGCCGCCCGGCGGGGCCGGGCTCCGTCAGGTCGAGATAGTCCTTCGACAGGGCGTTGAAGACCAGCCGGGCGTCCGGTCCCAGTCGCTGCAGAGCGGGGCGGACGCGCCGCCGCCAGTCCCCAGGCGCGGCGTCGGTGTCGAGCAGCGTGACGTCGCCGGAGCGGGTGGCGAGGCGGGCGACCAGTCCGGCCTCGACCTGCCCCGCGAGAGACGCGAGCGGTCCGGTGCGGAAGGCGCCCGGGACGTCCGCGGGCAGGCCGGTGGGAGCGGGCGCGGCGCGGCGGTGCGACCTCACACTGGCTCCTCGGGACGTTCGAGCGCGGCCCCGGGACGACGGGACGGTTCCTGTGTCCCGCTTGTGGACCCCCCGCGGGAAGGCTACAACGCCCCGGCGCCGGACGCTGCCCCGCCGTCGAAGAGGGCAGGGGCCACGGTCGGGCGACTCGTGGCAGCCGACGCGCCGACCTGTGATCATGAGCGCATGCGCATCGCTGTCATCCCGGCCCGCGGCGGCTCGAAACGGATCCCCCGCAAGAACATCCGCCCGTTCGCCGGCCGACCGATGATCGCCCACTCGATCGCCGCCGCGCTCGCTGCCGACTGTTTCGACCGGGTGGTGGTGTCCACCGACGATGCCGAGGTGGCGGACGTCGCCCGGCAACACGGCGCCGAGATCCCTTTCCTGCGTCCGGCCACGCTCGCCGACGACCACACCGGCACCACCGAGGTGATCCAGCACGCGGTACGGGCGCTCGCCGCCGACGGGCCGTTCTCCCACGTCTGCTGCATCTACGCCACCGCACCGTTCCTCACCCCGGACGTGCTGCGGGCAGGCCTGGATGCGCTGACCGGGAGCGGGAAGTCGTATGCGTTCAGCGTCGCGGCGTTCCCGTCACCGATCCAGCGGGCGCTCAGGATCCGGCCGGACGGCGCGGTGGAGCCGATCTGGCCGGAGCACAGGCTGGTCCGCTCCCAGGACCTCGAGCCCGCCTACCACGATGCCGGCCAGTTCTACTGGGGGACCGCCGAGGCGTGGGAGTCCGCAGCGCCGATCCATTCGCCGCTGTCGGTGCCGGTGGTGCTCCCGGCCCACCGGGTGCAGGACATCGACACCCCCGAGGACTGGGTGCGAGCCGAGTACCTGTACGCGGCGCTGCAACAGGCCGGCGCATGACGGGCGCACCGGCCGCGCGGCGCGTCCTCGCCCACTGCAACGCCGGGCACGACTTCGGCCTCGGCCACCTGATGCGTACCCTCGCCGTGCTCGAGGAGGCCCTCGCGCGGGGCTGGGAGGCACGGATCCTCGGTGACCTGGACGCCGCCGCGCTCACCCGGGTGCGGCGATCGCTTCCCGCCGCCACGGTCACCGGCGTTCCGCTGGACCGGGTCGCCGGCACCCTCGCCGGGCTGGTCGCCGACTGGCGGCCCGACGTACTCCACCTCGACAGCTACTGGCTGCCCGCCGACGCAGTGCCGGCCGCCGCGCACCTGGTCAGCAACGTGCAGGACGCGCCGTTCGGGGAGCGGGTGGCCGACCTGCTCGTCGACCCCAACCTCGGGGCCGAGGAACGGCTCGCCCGTCCCGGCCTTGGCCGGCACCACCTGCTCGGCCGGGAGGCGGCGATCGTGCGCAGCGAGGTCCGGCGGCGGGCCGGCGATCGCTCGCCGGCCGGGGTCGCCAGCGTGCTGGTCGTCCTCGGCGGCACCGACCCGCACGGATTGACCACCCGCGTCGTCGCCGCCCTCGGGCACCTCGATGCCGATCTTCGGTTGACCGTGGTGGCGCCGCCGGCGCAGCGCCCCGGGCTGGAGGCCCTGGCCGCCGGCTCCCCCCGCCGCATCGAACTGATACCGCTTGCCGACGACCTGCCAGGGCTGGCCGCCCACCACGACCTGGTGGTCAGCGCCGCCGGAACCTCGGTGTGGGACTTCGCCCACCAGGGCGTCCCGCTGGCGATCCTCGCGGTGACCGAGAACCAGCGGGCCGGCTACCTCGCCGCCACCGCAGCCGGCATCGCCCACGGGCTGGGCCTCCCCCCGCACGCCGACCTGGACGAGCGGATCGCCGAACTGGGCCGGACGATCGTGGAGCCGGGCGCGCTGGGCCGGTCGGTCTCGGCCGGACGCGCCCTGATCGACGGCCTGGGCACCTGGCGGATCGTCGGGGCGTGGGAACAGTTGCTGGCCGCCGGAGAGGGCTCCGGCCGGCCGGCTCCCGACCTGGCCGCCCGTCCCGCCGACAGCGAGGACGCCGCCGTCCTGCTGGAGTGGCGCAACGACCCCGTGACCCGGGCCAGTTCCCGCTCGACCGACCCGATCGGATGGGCCGGTCACGTCGACTGGCTCGGCCGGGTGCTTGCCGACCCGGACCGCCACCTGTTCGTCCTCGAGGACGCGGCCGGGCCGATCGCAAGCGTCCGCTGGGATCGGATCGACGCCCGGGACTGGGAGGTGTCCATCACGCTCGCTCCGCAGGCCCGCGGTCGTGGCCTGGCGGCCGCGGTGCTGTCGACCGCCGAACGGGCGCTGCCCGAGCCCGGGCCCACCCACCTGCTCGCGACCGTGCACCGCTCCAACACCGCCTCGTTGCGACTGTTCGCGCGCTGCGGCTCCCTTCCCCACCTGCCGGCCGACGACGCCGGGTTCCTCACCTTCGCCCGGTGGCACTGGTAGGGGCCCCGCCGCGCGAGTCGCGCGCAGGTCGCGGGTCGGCTAGAGCAACTCCCGCAGGTCCTCCACCACGAGGGTGGGACGCTCGGCAGCAGGCACCCCGGCGATGTCCGCCCGGCCGGAGTCGCCACTCAGGACCAGCGCTGCCGCCATCCCTGCCCGGCGGGCCATCGCGATGTCGGTATGCAGCCGGTCCCCGACCATGAGGACGTCCGCTGCCGGTACCCCGAGCCCCGCCATCGCGATCTCCGCCATCAGGGCGGAGGGCTTGCCGAAGGTGCGTTCCAGCCGGACCTGGGTGGCGGCCTCGATGGCGGCGACGATGCTGGCGGCGTCCGGCTCCCCGCGCCCGTCCGGGAACGGACAGAACCGGTCGGGGTTGGTCGACATCAGGACCGCCCGGCGGTGGAACCAGAGCGCGTCGAAGGCCACCTGCAGCTTGCGGTAGGTGAATCCACGGTCGTAGCTCGCCAGCACGATGTCGACCTGTGCGGGGTCCTCGCTGGTCCGCAGCCCTGCCTCGTCCAGGGCGTCGAGCAATGGCTGTTCGCCGATCGGGTAGATGACCGCGTCCGGACGGTTCCCGGTCAGCCAGCGGGTGGTGGACACCAGGCTGGTGACGAGTTCGTCCGCCTCGACCGGTAGCCCGAGCCCTGCCAGTTTCGCCCGGTGGTCGGCGATGCCGAGGGTCGGGTTGTTGGACAGGAACCGCAGCGGGACGCCACGCTCGCGGAGGGTCTCGACCAGGTCGCGGGCACCGGGCAGCAGCGCATCGCCGAGGTAGAGCGTGCCGTCGAGGTCGAAGATGTAGGCCCCGTACCCGGGAACTGCCACGCGTCCTCCTCGATCGCCTTGCGTCCATCGTGCCGGTGGGGCCGGTGCTGCGTCACGGGCGGCGGCTGGGAAATCGACCAGTTCCGGGCGCGAGCGCGGACGGACGTGCGCCTGACGGGTCCCCACCCGACGGCGGGAGCGGCTACAGCGGGAGCGAACGGGGCTCGAGATCGACACCGCGAACCCCGTCCAGGGTGTCCTGCCACGCGTCGGCCAGCCGGCCGGCGGCCTTCGACACCGCGTCCGGCGGGAGCGTGAGCGGCAGCCGCAGCCGGCTGGCGAGGGTGCGGTCCGGCGAGAACCTCGGCCCGGGGGTGAGGGCCAGTCCGTGGCCGGCGGCCACCAGGGACAGCTCCGTGCTGAGCGGGTGGGGTAGCTCGACCCACAGCGCCAGCCCGCCGCGCGGGGTCTGGAAGCGCCACTCGGGCAGCATCCAGTCCAGGTCGTCGAGCCAGGCGTCCCGGGTCTCCCGCAGCCGGTCGAGCACCTCGGCCAGGACTGTCTCCGGTGCCTCGAGGTAGGTGGTGGCGACCAACTGGTCGATCGCCGATGGACCGAGGCTGAGCGCGAGCTGGCGCTGCCGGACCGCGGGCAGGAGCGCCGGTGGGCACCGGATCCAGCCGACCCGGAATCCTCCCCACAGCACCTTCGACAGCGACCCGACGGCCACCGCGCGGTCGTCGAGCCCTGCCCAGGCCGCCACCCCAGGACCGCCGTCGAGGTCGAGGCAGGCCAGGGTCTCGTCGACGATCGGGATGCAGTCGGCCTGGGCGAGCAGCCCGGCCAGTTCGCGGCGGGTGGGGTCACCCATCAGGTGGCCGGTCGGGTTGTGGAAGTCGGGGATCAGGTACGCGGCCGTCGGCGAGGTTCGGCGCAGGGTCTCGGCCCAGCCCGGGAGGTCCCAGCCGGCATCGCCGAGCGGGACCGGGACCGGTCGGGCGCGGGCGGCGTCGATCGCCCCGAGCGCGCCGGGGTAGGTGGGGGCGTCGACCGCGACCCTGCCGCCGGGCCGCACCAGGGCGTGCAGGACGACGTTCACCGCGGCGAGCGCGCCCGGCGTGACGATCACCTGGTCGGGGTCGGTCGGGACACCCCGTCCCTCGTACCAGGCGGCGATCCGCTCCCGCAGGTGGCGGGCTCCGACCGGCTCGTAGCCGGCCCCGCCGAGCGTGCGCGGCAGCCACTCCAACGCCCGCGCCACGATGTTGGCCGTGCCGCTGGGGGCGAGCCCCGCCGCGGCGGAAAGGTCGATGGTGTCGGTGCTGCCGTCGGGCACCAGCGGAAGCGAGGGCGCCCTGTCCCTGGCCGGCATCCGGGCGACCGTACCGGAACCCTGCCGGGCCGACGCCCAGCCGGTGTTGACCAGATCGCGGTAGGCGCTGGTGACGGTGGTCCGGCTCAGCCCGAGCCCTGCGGCCAGCAACCGCTCGCTGGGCAGCCGGGCGCCGAGCGCGAGGTGGCCGTCCATGATCATCAGGCGGATGCCGTGGGAGAGACCGAGGTAGGCGGGGGTACCTGACGGCAGCGGGAGCAGGCGGGCGAACCGTTGGAGGGCGGGAGTCGCCAGCGATTGGACATCGGCCACAGAGCCACTTTGTCACAATTGGCTATTGCTGAACAGTCCATTACGGAGAACACTTCCTTGAGTGCACCACTCTTCCCGCCGTCAGCTCCCTCGCCGTCTCGGCCAGCTCCTGATCGGGCTGTTCCTGTACGGCTGGTCGATGGCCATGTTGGTGCGCAGCCAGTTGGGGCTCGACCCGTGGGACGTCTTCCACGAGGGAGTCACCCGGGTCGTTCCACTGAGCTTCGGCCAGGTGGCGATCGTGGTCGGGGCGCTGGTGCTGCTGCTGTGGATCCCGCTGCGGCAGAAGCCGGGGATCGGGACCGTCCTCAACATCCTGGTGATCGGACTCGCGGCCGACTTCGGACTCGCGGCGCTACCGGTGCCGCGGGAGCTCGGCTGGCGGATCGCGCTCCTGGTCGGCGGCGTGGTGCTGAACGGGCTGGCCGGCGCCCTCTATGTCGGTGCCGGGCTCGGTCCGGGGCCTCGCGACGGCCTGTGGGTGGCGATCACCGCGCGCACCGGTGCGAGTATCCGGCTGGTGCGCACCGGGATCGAGCTCACGGTTCTGGCGATCGGCTGGCTGCTCGGCGGCACTGTCGGGATCGGGACGGTGGTCTACGCCCTCGCCATCGGTCCACTGGTCCAGTTCTTCATGCCGTGGGTCGACACCCGACCGACGCGCCCGGGCGAGGATCCGGCGCCCGAGCCGATGGCCGGCGGACCTGATCCGCTGCTTGCGGCTACGGCGCAGGACGGCCCCCAGCTCCCACAGGATCCGGTCGCTCCCGGGCGCTAGTCCCAGGTCGACCAGCCGGTCCGGGCTGAGATGGGGGGCGAAGCGGGCGTACTCACGACCCACGAGGTGCGCCGCCAACTCCGCGAACTCGGGGTGCAGCGCCGGTTGCTCGAGGTAGCTGACGGTGGCCAGGAGCCGCGCACCATCGGCGGCGCTGACCGAGCCGGGTCGTTCGGCCAGGTCGGCCACCAGCAGCGCCGCTGGTCGCCCGCGCCTCCCCGACCGGGCGGCACGCCAGCCCAGCACCCCGGCAGGCGTCGGTGGGCAGATCCCGGCCAGGCCCGCCGCCAGCCGGCCGACGGCGACCGGCCGCGCGGGCGTCTCCCACTCGGAGAGACCCACGGGGTCGAGTCCGGTCACCAGGTCGAGGTGGTGAACCTCCCGCAGCCGGCTCCCCAGCCGTACCGGAAACCCTGCCGACGTCGGCCCGTAGCTCCCAGCCTCGGTCTGGTAGGCCACCACCGGGGCGTCCCCGAAGACCAGTCCGACGCTGGAGCCGGGAGCCTCGTCCGGCCGCGGCAGGACCACCTCGACCGCCCCGGTCCCGAGCCCCCACAGGCCGCGGAAGTAGCGCTCCCAGACCGGCTCCTCCACGGCGCGCGGCAGCCACCGGGATGGGTGGGACGGATGGATCGCGTCGTTCAGGTCGACCACCTGGTCGAACCGGGTCAGGAGCCGGGCACAGGCAGGCGCGTCGTCGAGGCGTGGTTCGGTCTCGGGCACCTCCGAGACGGCTGCGGTCAGGAGAATGCGACGCCGGGGTGAGCCGAGAGCGCCGGCGTCGGCCAGGGCGGCCAGCATCGCCAGGTCCACCGGGTCGCGGACGAGGCACAGCTGCGTCCCCGTCGTCACAGCCAGACCCCGTTGGCGTGCAACAGCTCGCGGCGGGCCGGGTCAAGCCTTGCCGCCGCAGCGCCCAGTCCTTCGTGCCACCACGGCCCGAACGACACCCGCAGCGAGCGCACCAGCTCGTCCCGCACCCCGGCCGGGTAGCCGCGGCGCAGGTGGTGGCAGGCAACGGCGAGGTAGCTCTGGTGCGCCTTGGGCAGGAACCGGAAGGCGTCCCGATCGGCCGCCACCCCGGCGAGGATCAGCTCGTAGGCGTCGACGAAGCGCAGGTTGCGTTCGGCGATGGTCGCGGTCAGCGAGCCGGCCACCTCGCGACGGTAGAACACCCCGGTCAGCCCCAGGACGGCGAAGCTGCCCGCGGCGAGATAGACCCGCCACATCTGTGGCCGGTCGTTGCAGGTGGTCAACTCCTCGTCGAAGCGGAGCGCGTCACCGAGGGCGAGGCGATCGTAGATACCGCACCAGACGTTCGGGATGTCGATGCTCGTCATCGTCCGGGTGGGCAGGATGCCGGTGCGCGGATCGGCCCTGACGCCGCGCGGACCGAACGGGATCCGGTGCACCTCCCGGCGGCGCCCGAACACCTGGACGTGGTCGGTGCGGACGAAGTCGACCTCGAGCCGACGGATCCAGCCGAGCAGGTCCTCGTAGTAGTCGGGGAGCACGAAGTCGTCGCCGTCGAGGAACGCGACGTAACGTCCCCTCGCGTGGTCCAGGCCGGTGTTCCTGGCCGCGGACGCGCCGCGGTTGGCCGGGTGCACCACCAGCCGGGCACCGGGGACGTCGGCAACCCCGGCCTCGAGGACACCGAGGGTGCCGTCGCGCGAGCCGTCCTCGACCAGCACGAACTCGATGCCCGGACGCGCCGCGCGCCGCAGGCTGCGCAGCGTCTCGGCAGCCCACGGCTCGCAGTCGTAGAAGGGCACGATGACCGTGAGCGCGACGGGTTCCTGCTCGTCCATGGTTCCGCGAGTATCGGCCACAGACCAGAACACCCGGTGAACACCAGGAGACACCTCGGGGTCGATCCACCCGAGCCGAGAGCCCGGCCATCGGCCCCGGGAACAGGAGAGCCCGGGTCGTCACCGACCCGGGCTCCTGAAACGCCCTTCCCGGTCACCTGACCGGGATTCCCCACAACCAGCGCGCTCGGAGGGACTCGAACCCCCAACCTTCTGATCCGTAGTCAGATGCTCTATCCGTTGAGCCACGAGCGCAAAGGGCGTCTTACACCATACTCGACGGCTACAGGGGTCGCCAAACCGGGAGCCTCGCGACCGGGCCGTCCGGCGTCCCTCTGCTGCACGTTTGTGCATGCACGGCCATCGTGTGTGATCATCTGATCAGCGGCCGGTTCGTCCGCACGTGGACGAGCCCACCCGCCTCGCACCGTCGCGACCGCCGAGGAGCCGATGATGAGCCTTGCCAACGCCACAATCGCCAACGCAGCGCCAGCCGGGACACCGGCCGACGTCCTCGCCTGGGTCGCAGCGGTGGCCGAGCTGGCTCAACCCGAGTCGATCCAGTGGTGCGACGGGTCCGAGCAGGAACGCGACCTGCTCTACCGCGGCCTGGTGGACGCCGGCACCTTCATCGAGCTGGACCAGAACCTCCGCCCCGGCTGCTACCTGGCCCGCTCGGCACCCTCCGACGTCGCACGGGTCGAGGCGCGCACCTTCATCTGCTCGGCCGACCCCGACGACGCCGGTCCGACCAACAACTGGGCCGACCCCGAGGCGATGCGGTCCACCTTGGCGCGGGCCTTCGAGGGCAGCATGCGCGGACGGACGCTCTACGTCGTCCCGTTCTCGATGGGACCGCTGGGCGGCCCGATCTCGCGGCTGGGCATCGAGGTGACCGACAGCCCGTACGTGGTGGTCGGGATGCGGATGATGACCCGGATGGGCGACCAGGCGATGGCCCGCATCAACGCCGGGGAGTACTGGGTTCCCGCCGTCCACTCGGTCGGGTACCCGCTGGTCTCTCCGGACGGTGTCCCGCGGCCGGACGTGGCCTGGCCCTGCAACGACGAGAAGTACATCGTGCACTTCCCCGAGACCCGCGAGATCTGGTCCTACGGCTCCGGGTACGGCGGCAACGCCCTGCTCGGCAAGAAGTGCTACGCGCTGCGGATCGCGTCCGTGCTCGCCAGGGACGAGGGCTGGCTGGCCGAGCACATGCTGATCCTTCGGATCAGCCACGCCGACGGCCGCGTCTTCCACCTGACTGCGGCCTTCCCCTCGGCCTGCGGCAAGACGAACCTCGCGATGCTGCGTCCCACCATCCCGGGCTGGACGGTCGAGACGGTCGGCGACGACATCGCCTGGATGCGCCCGGGGCCGGACGGCCGGCTGTACGCGATCAACCCCGAGGCCGGCTTCTTCGGCGTGGCCCCCGGGACCTCGGAGACGACCAACCCGACCGCGCTGCACGCCCTCGACCACGACACCATCTTCACCAACGTCGCGCTGACCGACGACGGCGACGTCTGGTGGGAAGGACTGACCGAGACCCCGCCGGCGCACCTGGTCGACTGGCGCGGGCTCGACTGGACGCCGGCCAGCGGCCGCCCTGCGGCCCACCCCAACAGCAGGTTCACCGTCCATGCCTCCCAGGCGGCCTCGATCAGCCCGGACTGGGAGGATCCCGACGGCGTCCCCGTCGACGTCATCCTGTTCGGCGGCCGGCGGGCCTCGAACGTCCCGCTGATCAGCGAGGCCTACGACTGGGCCCACGGCGTCTTCGTCGGCGCGACCGTCGCCTCCGAGCAGACCGCTGCGGCGGAAGGGACGGTGGGAGCGCTGCGGCGCGACCCGTTCGCGATGCTGCCGTTCTGCGGCTACAACATGGCCGACTACTGGCACCACTGGCTCAGGGTCGGCGAGCGGCTGGGCGACAAGGCGCCCCGGATCTTCGCGGTCAACTGGTTCCGCAAGGGCCACGACGGCGACTACCTGTGGCCCGGCTTCGGGGACAACTCCCGCCCGATCGCGTGGGCCCTGCGGCGGGTGGCGGGGGAACTGGCAGCGGTCGACGCGATCTCGGGACGGCTGCCGCTGCCCGGTGACCTCAACACCGACGGGCTGGACCTCGCCGACGACGCCCTGGCGCAGCTGTTCGCGCTCGACCCGGCTGCCTGGGCGGCCGAGGCCGACCTGACACAGGAGTACTTCGCCCGGTTCGGCGACCGGCTCCCGGCCGACCTCCTCGAACAGCTGGGGCTGCTGCGGCAGCGGATCGCGGCGGCGACCGCCTGACCGCGGTCACCCGGCGGCGCCGCGTCAGGCGAACCAGTGGGCGCCCATCCGGGCCTGGGACAGCCCGGAGATCACGGTGGCACCTGCCGCAGGGGTCTCCAGCGCGACGTTGCCGTGGTCGCCGGGACCCAGCGCGGCCCGCCGTCCGCGCAGCACGATGTTGAGCGTCTCGCCGAGGCTGGCGCCGAAATCCTCGATCAGCGGACGGGCGAGGGTGGCGAACCCCGCGGCACGGAGCGCGTCCGGATCCACCACCGAGACCCTGGGGTCGAAGGCGGTGGCACCGTGGCCGCACCTGGCCTGGCTCGCCGCCAGCAGTGCCAGCGCGTCCTGCCAGCCGCGGGCCTGGCGGGTGGCGATCCGGCGGAGCATCGTCGACAGGTCCTGGCGCCCGCGGCGCAGCTCGTCCCCGGCTGCGACCGCCGCGCCCGCGAGGTCCACCTCGAACAGCCCCTCCAGCGGGCCGCGCACCACGGCATCGGACGGCAGCAGCAACGCGCGGACCCCGCTCGGCAGGGAGTTCAGAACGCTCGCCACCAGCAACGCCTGCTGCTGCTGCGCAGATCCCCGCTCGGGCACCGGCAGGTCCCGGATCCAGCGGTCCACGTCGGCATGCTCGCCGGCGGCCCCGACCAGCACCACCGGCAACCCGGGCGCATGCTCCGCGAGCGACTCCAGCAGCCGCCGGACGCCCTTCTCGGAGCGGTACGGAGCGTCGATCAGCACCAGCCGGGAGCTCAGCGGCACCGGAACCGACGGCTCCGGCAACGGGTGCTCCGGCAGCTCGAAGGAGTCGAGGAAGCGCTCGGCCTCGGCCACGTCGGGCGCGCAGAGCTCCCGCCAGCGGGCGTACACCGCGTCCTCGTCGGCGCCGTCCAGCAGGAGCTGGAGCACGGCGCCGGTCTTGTCCAGCAGGCCGCTGCGCAAGGCATCGAACTGCAGGTCGTCCAGGTCGAGCAGGCCGCCGTAGCAGACGTCGCTGGGATTGGCCGGCTCGAACCGGACCGCGCACCCGACCGCGCGGGCCGGCAGGTAGCTGTGCAGCCGCGTGGTCACCACGTCGGCGTACACGCTGTGGAAGCGCTCGACCCAGTCATGCGCCCGGCGCAGGTTGACCGGCAGCGGATCCGAACGCAGGTCGTGGCCGTCCTGCTCGATGACGTCGCCCTTGGCGTCGTCCCTTGTCAGCTTGTGCGGGTCGACGAAGGCGGTGCGCACCCGGGCGGACTGGTCGGCGTCCGGGAACAGCGTGTCGACCGTCATCGAGACGCACCCGGAGAAGAACGAGGGGACGCCGGCTGCCCGCAGCAGCGCGACGGTCTGCCAGTCCCGGCCGCCGACCGGGCCGTAGCGCCGCAGGTAGTCGATCGCCTCCGCCGTCAGCGAGGCGGCGCTGGCGATGTGGAACGAGACCAGGATCGGCCGGATCGCGGGATGGAACGGCACCCCCCAACCCCCGGAGAAGGTCGGGTGGGAGTACCACCCCGCCATCACCGCCCAGATCGGGCCGGGGAGGTCCTGGTAGCTGGTCGCCTCCCGCTCGAGGCCGACCAGGTGGACCACCCGGCGGGGCCCGGCCAGCTCCCTGCCCCGCTTCACCTTCGCCGCCAGCTCCCCGGCGAGCCCGGTCAGCTCGTCGTCCCCCACGAAGGTCAGGTCGCGGCGGCGCACGAGCAGCCCGAGTCCCGCCAGCGACTGGATGTAGTCGCCGACGTTGCGGCTGCGGTGGGCCGGCTGGCGATGGTCGAGGACGCCGAACCGGAGGTCGGCCGGAAGGTCGGGAACCGGCGCCCTGTGCTCCCCGCCCGGCAGCCATGACGCCAGCCGGCCGAACTGGTCGCCGATCGCGGCGGTGGGGCCGAGCCGGCCCTCCTCGGCCGCGGCGAGGTAGCGGCGGGCCACCTCGTCGGACCCGACCGAGAAGGCGTGCTGGGCGATCGTGACCGACACCGAGGCGGGCAGCTCGGGCCAGCCGACATGATCGAGCAGGCGTCTGGCGACGGCCGACGTCGCGACCGGGTCGACCCGGAAGCCGGCCGGGAAGTAGTCGTTTCCGAAGGCGGCGATCACCTCGGGATCCCCGATCCGGGAGAACTCGGCCCAGGCCAGTGCCGGCGACGAGCTCGACGCGTGCGCCAGGCCGAGCACCGCGTGGCCCGCGTCCGCTGTCGCCGGCTCGCGCAGCAGCGTGTACCCGAGCCGGAGCGCCCCTGCGAGGTTGCGTCCGTCGAGGCACTCGCGGGCGGAGTCAACCGCCGCCATGGCGGGAGTCGACCCGAGCCTGACCCGCACCGTGTAGCGGCGGACGCCGGTCAGGATCAGCTGCGGCCCGGCCATCGTCGCGGGCTGCCGGGGCGGTCCCGTCCGCGCGATCCGGCGCACCGCTCCCCGAGCCAACCGCTTGGCTCGACGCAGAACTGCGGTGTACCACGGGGGGTCGGGGGTCACTCTCTGGATAGTAGGCGACGGCCCGGCGGCGGGGTCGCCGGTTCCGAGGCAGGGACGCTACGGGATCGCCTGCCACCCCAAGCCC